>USPI01000041.1 GCA_900556535.1 uncultured Eubacteriales bacterium
GAATGTGTTTATCGGAGTTCCGTCGCACTTTGAATACCTGATAAAAAGCCCAAGGCTTAAGAGCATGGATCTTTCCTTTATTAAGGTCTGCGGAATGGGCGGCGATTCGCTCAATCCCGAGCTGGAGGTCGAGCTGGACAAGTTCCTTAAAAGTCACGGAGCGCTGTCGGAGGTTTATAAGGGTTACGGTATGACCGAAATGTCCTCGGCCGCGGCATCTCTTTCGTACTTGACAGGGGGAAAAGCAGGCAGCGTCGGCGTGCCTTTTCAGCTTAATAATGCTTCCGTATTTGTGCCGGGCACGGATGAGGAATTAAAGTACGGAGAAGAGGGTGAGATCTGCTTCAGCGGCCCCGGCATGATGCTCGGATATTATAACAACGACGCCGAAACTCAAAGGGTGCTCCTTCGCCATTCCGACGGCACCGTATGGGCGCATACTCAGGATATCGGCTGTATGGACGAGGAAGGCTTCATCTACTTCAAGGGGAGGATCAAGCGAATGATCGTCCGTCCCGATGGGCATAACGTGTGGCCGCTTGCTATCGAGAACGTCGTGGCAGCGCATCCCGCGGTAAAGGACTGCGCGGTAGTCGGGCTGCCCAACCGCAAGGGAAAGGACGGCAGGATACCGACGGCGTTTGTCGTGCTAGGTGATAATTATTCCGAGGCGGCTGCCGAAGAAGAGCTAAGGGCGCTGTGCCTCAAGGAACTGCCGGAAAGAGACGCTCCGCTGCTGTATTACTTCGTTGAGAAAATTCCGCTTACCTCCGTCGGGAAGGTCGATTACAGGCAATTGGAAACAGGCACATGGGAGAATAAGGACTATTCCCTCTGATGAGCAGAAAAAACGGGAGCGCAGGCTTATTTGCCCGTGCTCCCCATGGGTGAAAACCGCAAGCCCGGGCGCGAATATGCGTCCGGGCTTGTAATACTTTTTTTGAGTTTTTCGCGTGAGAATGCCGCACTTATTTAAAATCGTGCGCGTTTTGCAGTACCATTTCCTTTACCTTGAGCAGGCGTACCTTGGTGGAGTTTTCGTTTTCCTCAAGCTTCATGGAAATGTATTTTATATTGCTCTCAAGCTCGGGTATCATGACGTATTCAAGGGCGTTTACGCGGCGGCGCGTGCGCTCTATCTCCTCCGCCAGAAGCTGCATGGTCTTTTCGACCTGTGCAAGCTCGAGCATATCCTCAAAGACCTTCGCAAGAGCAGCCAGCGCATCGTCGAGCTCGCCCGAGGTCTGCGCGAAGCCGTAGGGATATATTTCCGACGGATCGTTATTGCGCGTGTGGAAGGAATACTCCGGCACGTTGACGCTCATGATGTTTTTAAACTGCATCTCGAGCTCAACGCTCTGGCGCGGATACAAAAGCGCCTGCTGGAGCATCTCGGTGCTCATGATGGAGCTTGCCACCTGGAGCGCCGAATACGCCTCCGTCAGTCCCGCCTCAACGCGCTCACGAAGCTCCTTGTTGCGCCTTACGATGTCCATGAACTGGCGCATCAGCTCATCGCGCTTGTCTTTCATGAGCTTGTGACCGCGGCGGGCGGTCTTGAGCCTGCCCTTGAGCTGCTTGAGCATCATTCTCGTAGGGGTTATCGTGGTGCTTGCCATAAAGACGCCCCCTTACTTCATGTATTTCTCGATCATCTCGGGCTTTACGCGCTTGAGCTCGGCTCGCGGCAGTATGCTCAGGAGCTTCCAGCCGATGTCAAGCGTCTCCTCGATGCTGCGGTTGGTATTGTTGCCCTGATTGACGTAGGTTTTCTCGAACTCGTCGGCGAACTCGGCAAACAGCTTGTCGTCGTCGGAAAGCGCCGCCTCGCCGAGGATGGTCATGAGCTCCTTGGCGTCCTTGCCGCGCGAATACGCAGCGAAGAGCTGGTTCATCGTGCCGGCATGGTCCTCGCGGGTCTTGCCCTCGCCGATGCCCTTATCCTTGAGTCGGCTCAGCGACGGGAGAACGTCCACGGGAGGGATGATGCCCTTGCGGAAGAGGTCGCGGCTGAGGATGATCTGACCCTCGGTGATGTAGCCGGTAAGGTCGGGGATGGGGTGGGTCTTGTCGTCCTCGGGCATGGTCAGGATGGGGATCATGGTGATGGAGCCCTTGCAGCCTATTCTGCGTCCCGCGCGCTCATACATGGTGGCGAGGTCCGTGTACAGATAGCCGGGGTAGCCGCGGCGTCCGGGGACCTCCTTCTTTGCTGCGGAGACCTCACGCAGCGCCTCGGCGTAGTTGGTGATGTCCGTTATGATGACGAGAACGTGCATATCCTTCTCAAACGCAAGGTACTCCGCCGCCGTGAGCGCCATTCGCGGAGTTGCGATACGCTCGACCGCGGGGTCGTTGGCGAGGTTTGAGAATACGACCGTTCTGTCGATTGCGCCGGTGCGCTTAAAGTCGTTTATGAAATACTCGGACTCCTCGAAGGTGATGCCGACCGCCGCAAAGACGACCGCGAAGTTCTCGCCGTCGCCGAGAACGCGGGCCTGACGCGCTATCTGCGCCGCAAGTGCCGCGTGGGGCAGACCGGAGGCCGAGAATATGGGCAGCTTCTGACCGCGAACGAGGGTGTTGAGCCCGTCGATGGTGGAAACGCCGGTCTGGATAAACTCCGCGGGGTAAGCGCGCGCCGCGGGGTTCATGGGCATACCGTTAATGTCGCGGTGAGCCTCCGCGAGAAGCTCGGGGCCGCCGTCTATGGGCTGACCCATGCCGTTGAATACGCGGCCGAGCATATCCTCGGAGACCGCAAGCTCAAGCGGGTGACCGAGGAATCTGACCTTGGTCTGGGCAAGGTTAATGCCCTGCGCGGAGTCAAAAAGCTGGACTACCGCTCTGTCGCCCTCGACCTCGAGCACCTTGCCGCGGCGTACCTCGCCGTCGGGAAGCTCAATTTCGCACAGCTCGTCATAGGTGACGCCCTCGACCTGCTCGACGATCATCAGCGGGTTTGCTATCTGTCGTATGGTCTTATAATCCTTGATCATGCGTTCTCACCTCCTGCAATGGCTTCCTCGATCTCGCGGCGCATATCCGCAACGATCGAGGCGTACTCCTGCTTGTATGCATCGGGCGCGACCATCTTCGCACGGCCGATGCGCTCCTTGGCGCCGATGGAGAACAGCGCCTTCATATCCGCGCCCTTCTTGAGCGCGTCGCGGCCGAGAGAGTCGAAGGTGAGTATCATCTTCATAAGCTCAAACTGCTTGTCGTAGGAGGAGTAAGCGTCCTCATCGACGAAGGCGTTCTGCTGCAGGAAGTCCTCGCGCAGCATTTTCGCGGTCTCCATCGTGAGTCTGTCGGCGGGGCTGAGCGCGTCCTGACCGACGAGGCGGACGATCTCCTGAAGCTCGTTTTCCTCCTGAAGAATGTGCATCGCCTTGTCGCGGTTTAACATATACTCCGCGCCGAACTGCTCGCTGTACCACGGTGCAAGAGTGTCAACATACAGAGAGTACGAGGTCAGCCAGTTGATGGCGGGGAAGTGGCGCGCATACGCAAGCGACGAGTCGAGCGCCCAGAAGACCTTGACTATGCGCATCGTCGCCTGGGAAACAGGCTCGGATATATCGCCGCCCGGAGGCGAAACTGCGCCGATGGCGGTGACGGAGCCCTGTCTCTCGTCGGAGCCGAGGCACTTGACGACGCCCGCGCGCTCGTAAAACTGTGCGATACGGGAGGCAAGGTAGGCGGGGTAGCCCTCTTCGCCGGGCATCTCCTCAAGTCGGCCGGACATCTCGCGCAGAGCCTCTGCCCAGCGGGAGGTGGAGTCGGCAAGGACTGCCACGTCATAGCCCATGTCGCGGAAATACTCGGCAATGGTGATGCCCGTATATATGGACGCCTCACGCGCCGCAACGGGCATATCGGAGGTGTTTGCTATAAGGACCGTTCTCTTCATGAGGGGCTCGCCGTTTCTGGGGTCGGTCAGCTCCGGGAACTCCATGAGAACGTCGGTCATCTCGTTGCCGCGCTCGCCGCAGCCGATGTAGATGACAATGTCAACGTCCGACCACTTTGCAAGCTGGTGCTGAACGACGGTCTTGCCCGAGCCGAAGGGGCCGGGGACTGCCGCCGTGCCGCCCTTGGCGATGGGGAAAAGAGTGTCGATTATTCTCTGTCCGGAGTTCATCGGGCGCGTGGGCATACTCTTGGATGCATAGGGGCGGCTTATGCGCACGGGCCACTTCTGCATCATGCTCAGCTCGTGGCGCTTGCCGTCGATGCTCTCGAGCACCGCGACCGTCTCCGTGACGGTGAAGCTGCCGGATTTTATCGAAACGAGCCTGCCGCTCATTTTGGGAGGCACCATTATCTTGTGCAAAATGGCGCTGGTCTCCTGCACGGTGCCGATAACGTCGCCGCCGCGCAGCTCGTCGCCCTCGTGGGCAACGGGGACAAACTCCCACTTCTTCGTGCGGTTGAGCGCCGGAACGTCGGTGCCGCGGCTTATGGTGGCGCCGGTGAGCTCACGAATTTCCGGCAGGGGACGCTGGATACCGTCATAGATATTCTCAAGCATGCCCGGTCCGAGCTCGACGGACATCGGCATGCCCGTGCTCTCGACCTGCGCGCCCGGTCCGAGTCCGGAGGTCTCCTCGTAGACCTGTATCGAGGCGCTGTCGCCCGTCATGTAAAGTATCTCGCCTATAAGTCTTTGGGGCCCGACGCGCACAACGTCGGAAACGTTCGCGTCGCCCAGTCCCTCGGCCACGACAAGCGGGCCTGAGACCTTCATAATAGTTCCGCTCATACAGATACCTTTCTTTCTTAATTATTCTCAAGGATGTTCGTGCCGATGGCACGCTCCACTGCGGCATTGAGGGCGGAAAGCCCCATGCCCAGACTGCCTTCTCTGCCGGGGATGAGTATTATCGCCGGAGTGACGCTGTCTTTGAATTTTTCTATCTGGCTCATGATGCCGGCGGCGATATCCTCTTCAATGTAGATTATCGCAACGTCCTCGCGCTCGTGAGTCAGCTCGCGCAAAACCGTTTTTGCCTCGGCGCTGTCGGTGACGGGATATGCCTCCAGTCCGAGCGCCGTAAAGCCCATGACGGTCTCGCGCCGTCCTATGACCGCAATTTTAAGCATACAGATCACGCAGCCTTTCCCGTATCTTTTCCTTCGGCAGCCCCGCAAGAAGTCCCGTGAGTATCATTCTCAGCGCCGTGACCTCGCCCTCGACTGCGGCAAGATACGCTATAACAGGTGCCTCACCGTAGGACACGAGCCTTGCGCGGGTCAGATACGCCGTGACCGCGTTGTCGCAGGCAAGCTCGAACTCCGTCATCGTGCCGCCCTTAGAGGCAGCCGCGCCCTTCGCAGCGGCGTCGGCAAGCTGCGAATTTGCATACATCGCGGCGAGCGTGTCCGCCGAGCCGAAGGCAGCGAGGATGCGTCCGCAATCGACTCCGCCGTCGGATATGAGCGCCGTTTTGAGGAAGTCCGAATCCTTGCCCATGCGCATGGTGCGCACCGCGCTTCTGAGGTTTGCCGCGTCGATGAGTATCTGCGCATAGCCGCGCAGGAAGCTGCTGCCGAGCTTATCCGCCGCCGTGTGCAGCTCCGCGAAATACGCCCTGTCGAGGATGAAATCGGCAAGCTGCGGGTTCTTCGTTCTTGCCAGCACGCTCTTGGCCTCGACCATCGCGTCGGCAAGCAGAGTCGGAAGTCCGGCGAGCTTTTCCTCGACGAAGCAGCGCTTGAGCTCCTCCGGAGAAATTCGACCCGAGCCGCTCATGAGGTCGGCTCTGTCGATGCCCTCGGCCTCGCTTTTTATGATTATCTTCGCGTTGTGGTAATCATAGCGCATACGGAATACCGCGACGGGCTCGGGGTCGGGCGACATTCTCGCAAGCTCGGAGAATATCTCCGCGCGGCGCTCTGCCAGCGCGCTCTCGATCTCGGAGGCCGAGCAGCCGGACAGATCCTTGTAGCCGCTATCGGTGAGCATTTTCGCCGCTTCCTCGAAGCTCGGCGCGTCTATCATGCGCTCTGCGCCGTCGCGGGTGAGCATTTTCGCCTCCCTTGCGCGCAGCATCGCCGAAAGATACAGATATTTTTCTCTGACGCACTTTTTATTTGACAATTCATTCCCTCCCTTTTCGGGATATGTAACGCCGCGGCGTCATTCGAACAGCACCTGCGCGACCTCCGTTGCCAGCGCGTTGCGCTGCTGGCGCACGAGAGCGTCGATGCTGCAATTGGTCTCGATGCCGCCGAAGCGGACGATGACGCCGCCGGAGATATCCGCCGTGTCCTCGCTCAGGGTGAGCTTTCCGAGCTTACCCGCGGCAGCGAGCTTTTCGTTTGCCGTTTTGCACACGGCCTTGCCGAGCTCGGCCTTGTCGCTTGCATTGAGAACGAGCTCCTCCGTGCCGTTTTCGGACGCCTCGGAGGCCATGCGCGCAAGAAACTCGGCATACTGCTCGCGCGGCAGCTCCGCGATATACTCCTTTGCCGCCTCGAACGCCGCCTCGACCATTTCCTGCTTGAGCGCGAGCACGCTCTTTTTCGCCTCCATATCGGCGATGCGGCGGCTGCCGCTGAGGATATCCTCACATTCGGCCTCGCCCTGACGCAGGAGCTTTTCGTGCTCTTCGAGCGCCAGCTTAAAGCTCTCGGCGCGGATGCTTTCGGCCTCGGAGGATGCCTCGTCTATTATCCTTTTTGCCTCGGCGTCGCCGTCGGCTTGGATATGTGCGATTATTTTTTCAGTGCCTTTCATAGTAAAGCCCTGCCTTTATTTATTTTTTCTTCATCAAAGGCTGAAGAGCATCATCATGGACGCAAGAAGCGACAGGATGGCGTAGAACTCGACGGTGATGCACAGGACCATGCCCTTTGCCCAGTGGTCGGGATTCTTGGCAAGCAGGTTAACGGACGCTGCGGCGACCTTGCCCTGACCGATGGCGGAAATGAGACCGCCGATGGCAATGGGCAGGCAGGCTGCGAAGTAGCGGCAGCCGTCAACGAAGGAAAGCGTGAGCGCCGAGCCGTCGAGCAGACCCATGCGGGAGATCGCAAGGAAGAACACCGCAAGACCGTAAAGACCCTGAGTGCCGGGGATGACCTGAAGGATCATCGCCTTACCGAACTTCGTGGGGTCCTCGGTCACGAGACCCGCGCCGGCCTCACCGGCGATACCCGTACCGATGGCCGAGCCTGCGCCGGCAAGACATGCCGCAAGACCCGCGCCGAGAAGAGCTATTGCAAGACCAGTGTGTGCAAACAGAAATTCCATCTTTTTGTCCTCCTATTTATTCCGAAATATCATAGTATTTTGTACTTACTTCAAGGGGCTTGAACGCCCTGCCGCCGTCCTTGTAGAACTTGCCGAAATACTCAAGGCACTGAAGTCGCAGATCGTGGACGTAGCAGCCCAAGAGGTTCAGGGCGAAGTTCAGGGCGTGGCCTGCCAGAAACACGGGGATGAACAGCCACAGGGTGTTGGCGATGCCGCCTATGGTGTTGAAGACCGTTGCGATAACGCTGCCGGCGAGCATGAGCGCCATTATTCGAGAGTAGGAAAGAATATCTCCGAACCAGCCGGTAACGCTGTTATATATGGTGGAGAATATGCTCACTATCGCGCCGCCTATGCTCTTTGAGCCGCGCATACCGCCGTACAGGAGCATCAGGCAGCCGATGACGAGAACGACCGGTACGCCGTTTATGCTGCCGACCTTGAGCGCCAGCAAAATTGCGCCTATGAGGATGACCCACAGCGAGCCCTCCTCCCACACGGCGTCGGCGATCTGTCCGCGCTTTACCTTCTGCACGACGTTTATCACCATGCCCGTGTTCAGATGCACAAGTCCGAGCGCCATCGCGCCTATGAGCACCTCCATGCTGTTGGTCATGGGGCTGAACAAATACCACAATTCGCCCCAGCCGTCGGGCTTGCCGAGGATCTTTCCGACCTGCGCTATCGCGTCGCCGAAAAAGCCGCCGGTGAGTATGCCCATTATAAAGGTCGAGATGCCGCAGTAGAAAAGAAGCTGGCAGAAGCTCAGCGAGCCCTTGCGGGGCTTTATCTTTTTCATTGCGATGACGGCTGCGAGTATCATAATTATGCCGTAGCCCATGTCCGCCATCATCAGTCCGTAAAACAGGATGAAAAACGGAGCCATCAGGGGGTTGGGGTCAACGCCGTCGTAAGCGGGCAGACTGTACATGTTGGTGACCATGTTAAGAGCGTTGGTCACGTTGTTGTTGCGAAGCTGCACGGGCACCTCGGGGTACTCCTCCGGCAGGGGGTCGGTGAGCTCCCATGCGCAGTTAAACTCCGCAAGGCACTTTTCCAGCTCCGGCACCTTTCTTGCCAGCACCCAGCCCTGAAGCGCGACCGTGCTCTCCATTCCGAAGAGCCGGCTCTCTGCCTCGGCATAGCCCGAGCGCGTTTCCATTCTGTCGGCGCACAGCTTTAATTCGCTTCGCATATCCGACATCGCGCAAACCTCGTCGATAAGCTCCGCCTGCTGCCTTACAAGCTCCTTGCGCTCGGCAAGAAGTCTGTCGGTGTTCTCTCTCGCCGTGCCCTCGCAGCCTGCAAACGATGCAGCGGAGAAGTTGTAGGCTCTTAAAACCTCGAGAGCCGCGTGAAGAGCCTCCTTAAAGCAGATGAGAACGACGTAGCGCTGAGTCTTGTCGGCAAATACCTCGACAAGCTCCGCCTCCTCGATCTCGTGCGCGAGAGCTTGCCGCGCCTCGGCCAGGGCAAGCGCCGATTGCGGCATCATGCCGAGCGTCACGGCGCAGCGTGCCGTTCCGCTGCCGTCGAGCGGGTAGTCAAGCTCAAGCCAGGGTCTCAGAGCATCGACAAAGCCGTCTATCCTCGCACACTCGGCCTTGATGCGCCGCACCGTTTCGTCAATGGTGTTTATCCTGCGCGCAGACTCTATCGTGCGAGCGAGCGTCGTCTCGTCAAGTATCGTCTCGCAGTCCGTCTCCGGCTTTGCGGAGAGCAGCTTGCTCTTTACGGGCGAATACTTGTCAAGAAGCTCAACGGCCTGCACCAGGGTCGCAGTGTCTGCCCTGCATCGGGAGGTGTCGCTGCTTTCTCTTGCAAGACGCTCCCTCAGCTCGGGCGGAACACTGTCCAGCTCGGGCTCCGTCACCTCAACGCAGCCGAGCAGCATAAGCTGCTTCAGCAGCGCCTTTTTCTCCCCGCGAACAGCCAGAAGCCGAAGCTTTTTCATTTTTTCAATGGCCATTTACGCGTTCACTATCCTTTCCGCGATAAGCTGCGCAGCCCTTGCGCAGCGATTTTCAGCCTTGGCACGCAGCACGGCCTTCTTGTTTTCGGCCTTGAGATATATCTCGTTTGCCTGCGCCTCGGCGCTTGTCCTTGCAGCGGCTGTGCGTTCTGAGTTTTCCGCCTTCGCCTTTGCAACGGCCTCCTCCACATCCTTTTCGCCGGCCTTGTGTGCCTGCGCAATAATGCGCTTCGCGTCCGCCTGAGCCTCGGCGACGGTAAGGCACGCGGCCTCCTCGGCTGCGCTTATTCCGGCAATTTCATCAAATGCCATCGGATCGCCTCCCTTCAAATAGTGTCTCTCCCATTTACGAAAAATGGGCCATCCAATCCCGACAAGGATTTTTTATGCGTT
>USPI01000042.1 GCA_900556535.1 uncultured Eubacteriales bacterium
GTTGGTTAAAAAGCGTTGTTTTTCCGCAGTTTTGGTTTCCTACGAGTGCAAGCAGCATATTATATCTCCTCCACCGGACGCACCTCTATGCGCGCGGCATCCTCCTTGCGCAGCGTCATGGTATAGCCGCGCAGATATAGCTCCATGGGGTCGCCCAGAGGTGCAATTTTTCGCACCGTGACCTCGGTATGCGGGATAAGTCCCATATCAAGCAGGTGGCAGCGCAGGTCACCCTCGCCTCCGACCGTGAGAATGACGGCCGGCTTGCCTATCGGCAGCTTGTCAAGTGTCATAAAAATAACCTCCGCGTTAGTTTCAACTAACTACGTTAGCTTACACTAACCCGGAGGATTTGTCAATAAAAACACATTAATAATACATCATTTTTTAACATCGGATATCGTGCTCCAATCGGTCATATTGAATACCCTCATTCCCATGTCGGAAAGAGCATATGCAAAGTCGCCGACGTACACGCATCTGAGGCAGCCTTCGGTATTTTCGGGGAAGGATATTTCCGTATTGAGGGCAAAGCCGCCCTCGTCGGTGTAGGAATAGATGAAGTATTTATCTGTGCTGCCAAAGCCGATGATATTTTTCTCGGGGGATATGAGAAGCGCTGTGTGCTCATACAGAGCGTCCGACCACTCGACTCCGTCGAGCACCTGCACGGCTTTGGCCTTGACGTCTGCTCTGTCCGAGGTGTCAAACATGACGAGCTTAATGCTCTGCGTAAAGCCCGTTTTCGCGTCCGCCTCGTTGCCGAGTCCGAAAAGTCTCCCCTCTGCCCACGGGTGAAGATACTCGGAAAAGCCGCTTATTTTCAGCTCGCTGAGCACCTTGGGCGCCTTCGGGTCGGATACGTCAACGGCAAACAGCGGGTCTACCTGACGGAAGGTGCAGAAATACACGGTGCCGCCTTCAAAGCGGACGCTTTTTACGGTCTCGTCGGGTGCAAGCCCTGTGAGCGATGACACCTCGTTGAGGCTGCCGTCGAGGATATAAAGACCGTTTACGGGCTTGTTTTTTTCCTCGTCATATTTGTAGTTTTCAAAGCCGTATTTATCGTCGCGGTATATCGTGCAGTAGTTATTCGCGCTTGTCGTAACAACGCGCAGGAAGCCGCTGTACTCATCCATGGCAAACTGACCGTCGAGATAGCCCTCGACGCTGCCGCGAGCCTTTTCTGAAAGATCGGACACTCCGAGGCGCACGATGTCGGTAAACTGCTTGTCGGCGCAGTCGGTCACGGTATAAACGCCCTCGTGGCGCTCGTCGGATATCACCTGCTCAATGCGCCACGCGCTCAGATACAGGCTCTGCGAGTTCATATACATATCGTCTCCCGCTCCGAGCACGGACCTCTGCGCACTTTGCACGCCTGTTTTCGCGTCATACGCACCCGCGACGATGTAGTTTGCTTCGTTTACGGCAGGCATGATGCTTATGCAGCCGCTGTCGGCAAAGGAGGCTGCGCCGTTGCGGTAATACTGCGGGACAAAGCTCGCGGGCTTATCCTCCTCGACCGTGCCGTAGACGGCGTATCTCGTCACGAGATAGAGCCTTCCGTCATAGAGCCTGCTCGTCATGAGCGAGCCGTCCTGCCCCGCGGAGGAAATGAGCTTCGGGGCGGCGGGGTCGGAAACGTCGTAGTAATATACCGTCGTGCGCTCCCTGTTACAGTCTCCCTCAAGATCTGCCGCATCGGAATATACACAGAAGCCGAAGCGGCACATCACGACCATGAGAACGCCGTCGTGAAGATATATCGCGCACGTTGTGCCCTCGTTTTCATCGTCCGATTCAATGCATCCGACGCGGCGGCTGCCGGCTCCGGCGGCCTCGTAGATATCGATTGAATTTCCGCAGACGTAGTAGATATATTTCCCGTCCGTCTTTATTTTGTCGCCCTCGTCTATACCGTCTACCTGCGTGTTTGTTTTGGAATAATCCTGCGCGGTCTCGCCGTACGCCATATCATCGGTCACGGTGTTATACATGGTCATTCGCGCCCCGTTTTCGCTTCGGCACGCCTTTATCGCTCGGTACACGTCGGCGTAGCCTTGCGCCTTCTGCTTTCCTTCGCTCGCGCAGGCGGTCAGGGCAAATACGAGCGCAAGGCAAAGGATTATTGCGGCCATCCTTTTCATTTTTTATCACTCCCGATTTAGTATTTACCCTTAAGACGCGCAAAATCGCAAAAAAGTTCCCAAAAAAAGACGCCCCGAAGGCGTCTTTTTTCGTTTCGTTATGTGCCGAGGTAGGCGGCTTTTATTTGTTCGTTTGCGAGCAGCTCCGCGCCTGTGCCGGACATGGTCAGGCGTCCCGTTTCGAGGACGTAGCCGATGTCGGCGGTTTTGAGCGCCATATTCGCGTTCTGTTCGATCAGCAGGACGGTCACGCCGCGCTTGTTGATCTCCTTTATGATGTCAAATATACCGCGCACGATGATGGGCGCAAGACCGAGCGAGGGCTCGTCCATCATGATGACCTTGGGGCGGCTCATGAGGGCGCGTCCGACCGCGAGCATCTGCTGCTCACCGCCGGAGAGCGTGCCGCCCTCCTGCCACGAGCGCTCCTTAAGTCTCGGGAACAGGTCATACACCCAATCGAGATCCTCCGTCAGATCGTCCTTTCTCAGGTACGCTCCGATCTTGAGGTTTTCAACGACGGTCAGGTCGGGGAATATCTTTCTGCCCTCGGGAACAAGGGTTATGCCCTTTGTGACGATGCTCGTCGGGTCCTTGGCGGTTATGTCCTCGCCCTCAAACTCTATCGTGCCGCCGGAGGGCTTCACAAGTCCCGATATTGCGCGCAGGGTCGAGCTCTTACCCGCGCCGTTTGCGCCGATGAGGGTGACTATCTCGCCCTTGGGCACATCAAAGCTGATGCCCTTGACGGCCTCGATGCCGCCGTAATTGACCTTGAGGTCATTGATCCTCAGTATTGCTTCACTCATCTTCAACAACCCCCAGATACGCATCGATAACGCGCTGATCATTCTGTACTTCCTTGGGCGTGCCCTGAGCTATTTCCGAGCCGAAGTCGATGACGTAGATATAGTCGGATATCTGCATAACAAGCTCCATGTGGTGCTCGATGAGGAAGATCGTCAAATCGTACTTTTCGCGGATCTCACGGATAAACTGCGCAAGCTCGAGAGTTTCCTGCGGGTTCATACCGGCAGCGGGCTCGTCAAGCAGCAGCAGCTTCGGGTCGGCCGCAAGCGCGCGGGCTATCTCAAGGCGGCGCTGCAAGCCGTAGGGCAGGCTCGTTGCTATCTCGTCCTTGTACTTATCAAGTCCCTGCTCCTCAAGAAGTGCCATCGTCTCCTCGCGCATACGCTTTTCCTCCTTCGCGTTGCCGCGGAAGGTCGCGGAAAAGACATTCTGCTTTGCGTGCATATGCTTTGCGATGAGAACGTTTTCGAAAACGGTCATGCTCTTCCAGAGTCTTATGTTCTGGAAGGTGCGGGCGATGCCCTGCTGCGTTATCTTATCGGGCGTGTTCGCAACGACCTTGCCGAGGTACATATCACCGTTTTCGCCCTTGTAGTTTTTCCTCATTTTCCCCTGCGGGTGGTTGCGCACGATGGGCTTGCCCATGAATTCGACAAGACCGTTCGTGGGCTCGTAAACGCCGGTGATGCAGTTAAACGCCGTGGTCTTGCCCGCACCGTTAGGTCCGATGAGAGCAATTATCTTGCCCTTGGGAATGTCCAGCGAGAGGTTATTCACCGCAACGACGCCGCCGAACTGCATGGTGACATTTTCAACATGAAGAACATTTTCGCTCATTATGCGGCACCTCCCTCTTCGGCCTTTTGTGCCTTTTTGGCTTTCTTGGCCTGAATTTTTCTTATGAGCCCCGCGAAGGAAAGCTCCTTATTGCCCATGATGCCCTTGGAGAAGAAGAGCACGATGACCATGATGACGACGGAGAAAACGACCTTGCGGAAGCCGTCGCGGAAGAAGCTGACCTGAATGTTGCCGAAGGGCAGCGCGCCGGAATCGAGGAAGCGCAGCCACCACTCGGAGCAGGCGATGTACAGAAATGCCGCGATGCAGCTTCCGGATACCGAGCCTATGCCGCCGATGACGACGATGAGCAGCAGCTCATAGGTCATTGCGGACATGAACGCAGACGCCTGCACGGTGGACTGGAACATTGCAAGCAGAGCGCCGCCCACGCCGGCGAAGAAGCTGGAGATGACAAACGACAGCATCTTGTGCTTAAACAGGTTTATGCCCATTGCCTCCGCCGCGACCTCGTCGTCACGAATGGCCTTGAATGCGCGGCCGTAGGAGGAGTTTATGAGCAAGACGATGATGATTATACATATCATCGCTATGAGGAACGGGAACACGGTGTTGAGCTTGAACGCCTGAGCGCCTATCTGGATCTTCATGTCGCTGAAGAGCGTGTAGTCGCGCAGGAGGTTCGAGCCGTTTGTTATCCTGCCCAGTCCGTTCCACTGGAAAAAGGCGCGGATAATTTCCGCAAAGCCGAGAGTTGCGATGGCAAGGTAGTCGCTCTTGAGGCGCAGCACGGGGATGCCGATGAGCGCCGCAAAGACCGCTGCCGCAAGTCCAGCTATGATAATGCAGATGATGGCGCCGAGGAAGCTGCCGAGGTTAACGCCGATGGCATTGCCGAGAGCCTCGGGAATCGAAAACTGGATGGCGCCGCCGTCAAAATACTGGTAGACTGCCGCGTGGCGCGCAGCGGGGATGGAGAATATCGAGTAAGCATATGCGCCGATGAGCATGAAGCCCGCCTGACCGAGAGAGAACAGACCCGTGAAGCCGTTCAGGAGGTTCATTGAAACGCAAACCAGCGAATATATTGCGCCCTTCTTGAGTACGGGAAGGAGCATAAGCGTGAATTTTGAGGGCTTAACGAAGTTATCGAGCGTAAACAGTACCGCGTACAGGATGACAAGGGCCACTATCGTCAGCCACATTCCCTGCCGCTTTGCTACCTCCTCCGGAGTCCTGAGGGTCTTGGTATTCATTGTTTCGTTCATCATCGTCACCTCACACCTTATCCGTTGCCTTCTCGCCGAAGATGCCGGTGGGCTTGACGAGGAGGATAACGATCAGCAAAACGAAAGTAAACGCATCGGAGAATACCGTCCAGTTCTGACCGAAGGCCCTGATGATATTCTCGCAGATACCGATCAAAAACGCGCCGATGACCGCGCCGGGAATGGAGCCGATGCCGCCGAACACCGCCGCAACGAAGGCCTTCAGGCCGGGCATTGCGCCGGAGGTCGGGACAACGGATGTGTAGTTCGAGAAGTAAAGCAGCGAGCCGACAGCCGCGAGGAAGCAGCCGATGACAAAGGTAAAGGATATAACGGAGTTTATCTTTATGCCCATGAGCTGGCTCGTTTCAAAATCCTTCGCGACGGCACGCATCGCCATGCCGATCTTCGTGTACTTAATGAGCGCCACGAGCCCGATAACGAGCGCAAGCACGAGTATCGGGGTGATAACCGTGACCATCTTGGTCGTTGCGCCCCATATCGTTATCTGCTTTGACAGAAACGGTATCGCGGGGTAAGCGCGCGGCAAGCCGCCCGTGAAGTACAGCGCGCAGTTTTGCAGCAGATACGACACGCCGATAGCCGATATCATGACCGACATTCGCGGTGACGAGCGCAGTGGTTTATACGCGACCTTTTCGATCGCAACGCCGAGTGCTATCGTAAGAACGATAACGAGTATTATCGCCAGCCACATCGGCAGGCCGCCGGCTATGGCATAGACCATCACAAGACCTGCTACCATGAACACGTCGCCGTGGGCAAAGTTAATGAGTCTGAGTATGCCGTAGACCATCGTGTAGCCGATGGCGATAAGCGCATACTGACCTCCCACGGATATGCCTGACAGCAGATAGCGGAAATTTTCATGTAAAAATTCGATCATCTGTTGACCATCCTATCTCTCTTGGAAATCTCTCTCCGGGAACGCATAAATGTGCTCCGCAGCTTTTTTTGCGGAGCACATTTATGCGCTCCTGCAATGGGTTTTAAGGGGTATATAAAAACGGCATATGGTGGAGATGCAGAGGGCATCTCCACCACAGTTTAGTTTACAGGTTAAGTATTAAGCTGTGCCTGTAGCTGCTGCGCATTATGCCTCAGCCTTCTGGACCGCAACGAACTCCCACTCGCCGGTCTCGCTGTTGGACTTTTTGATGACAGCCGAGTCGCGGATCGCGTCGCCGATGTCGTTGAATGCGATCGAGCCGGAAATGCCGGTGTAGGTAACGCCGGGCAGTGCCGCCATGACTGCTGCGGGATCGGCGGAGCCTGCTGCCTTGAGTGCCTCAAGAGCTACCATGTATGCATCATAGCCCATGACGGTGACTGCTGCGAGCATATCGTTGCCGCCGTTGTTTTCAAGGTTCTTGGAGTCGCCGTTGATCCACTCCTTGATGCCCTTTTCAAACTCGGGGTTTGCACCCTCCTGATAGAAGGTGGAGACGTAAGCCTGAACGTTCTTGCCCTTTATTGCGCCGACGATGGTGTTGTTATCCCAGGTATCGGAGCCGAGCAGAGGAATGTCGATGCCCTGTGCGGAGACCTGCTCAACGATGAGCTGTGCATACTGGATGGAGCAGGGAGCGAAGATCGCCTGTGCGCCGGCCTTCTTTGCGTTATTCAGGTAAGAGGTGAAGTCGGAGTTATCCTTGGGGAAGGACTCGACGACGACCTTCATGCCGAGCTTCTCGGCTGCTGCCTTGCAGTAGTTTATGAGGCCCTGGTCATAGTCGTTGCCGAGCTCGCCCAGGCAGTAGATGGTGTCGGCCTTGAGCTGCTCTTTTGCGAAGTTTGCGTGAACGGTGCCCTGGAACGGATCGAGGAAGCAGATACGGAAGTAGTGGCTGTTACCCTCGGTGACCTGGGGGTTGGTGCAGGTTACGCCGATTGCGGGGATGCCGGCTTCCTTAAAGGTATTCGAGCCTGCGATGGCAACGTTCGAGCCGTAGGTGCCGAGAACGACGGATACGCCCTCTGCAACGAGCTTGGAGGCTGCGGAAGCCGCCTTATCGGTGGTCGACTCGTTATCGGAGATGACCAGCTCGACCTTGTAGGTCTCGCCGCCTATCTCGACGGTGGGGTACTTGGCGTTTGCATACTGCATACCGAGGACCTCCTGCTTGCCGCCTGCGCCGTTCTGACCGGTGATGGGCTCAAAAACGCCTATCTTGACGACCTTTTCGCCGCTGTCGTTGCCGCATGCGCACAGCGAGAACACCATGAGCACCGCAAGCGCGAGAGCTAATACTTTCTTCATTTGGTTTTTTCCTCCTAATTTTCTCAACTTTTCAACTTTCTCCGTGTCCGCGCAAGGCGAACATTTGTCTTTATGTTGATAGTGAGCATTATAAACTACAAAAAGGTAAAATGCAACTACTTTTTGTATTTTGCCATTCATATTTTATTGATATATTTGAATTACGGTGGGCTTGGTGGTAAAATAAGCGTAATTATTGCATAAAGGTGACGACACGATGCATTTTAAACCCTTCGGAAAAGGCGGCGGCATTACGCTCAAAAAGCTTGCCGACGCAATAGGCGCTCCCCTGCCCGCGTCCTTGGACGGCGGTACGGTCTGCGGCAGGGTGCTCACGCAGGCGGAATATGTCCGCAGCGGCGACGCCGTTATAAGCGCGGGTTGGTACGGGCACGAGAAAACGGTCTCGCAGTCGCTTCAGAACGGAGCGGCGGTCGTGTTCTGTCCGCAGGGCGTGAAGGACTGTCTTTACCCCGACGATGACAGGGTCATTGCGGCAGCAGACCCGCTTGAGTGCGTAAAGCGCTTTGAGCTTCGCTGCTCGGAAAAATGCCGCGCAAAAAGGATCGCCGTTACGGGCAGCGTCGGAAAGACCACGACCACGGGACTCATAGGCGAAATAATGAGCTATGAACGCGGCACGCTCACCCATCCGAGTATGTCGAACAGTCACGGCGCGATACTGCGAAATTTCCAGAAGCTCACGCCGCGGCACAAATGGTGGGTGCAGGAGGTCGGCGGTGTGCAGCCGGGGTATATCGAAAGCTCCGCATGCGTGCTGCGTCCGGATATTGCGGTCATAACGAATATCGGGCAGTCACATCTGGATAAATACGAAACGAAGGAGAACATCCTTTACGACAAGCTGAGCCTCGAGCGGCATATGACGCCCAGCGGCACGGTCATTATTAACGGCGACGATGAGCTTCTCGCCGCGGCGGAATATACTCACAAGACCCTGCGCATCAGCGCAAGGGACGCATCGGCGGACTACTATATTAAATCGGTGCGTAGCACACATTACGGAACGGAGTTTGATTTTTCCTGCGCCGATGGGGATTTTACGGCAAGGCTCGCGCTTTTCGGAGAGTATAACGCCTATAACGGCGCAATGGCCGTCGCCGTCGGCCGGCTCGCGGGGGTGCCGATGAAAAAATGCATCGAGCTCATGGCTCGCTACCGCCCCGCGGGTATGCGGCAGAACTACCGCAACATCGGCGGATATCATATGCTCATCGACTGCTTTAACGCAGAGCCGCAGACGGTTCTCGGCTCGGCAAGAACGCTCGCGCAGATGCCCGTGCCGAACGGCGGCAGGCGTATTTTCGTGACGGGGCATATCGACAAGCTCGGCGGGGACTCCAAAAGGCTGCACTACGAGCTCGGCGAAAGCCTCGCGCAGCTCGGGCTCGATATCATCGTGCTTTTCGGCGGCGACAGCGACAGGATATATGCCGCGCTCAAGGCTCACGGCTTCGAGAACGCGCTTCTTATGAAAAGCCGCACAGAGCTTGAGGATTGGATACGGCAAAACATAACGCGCAGAGACATTACATTTTATAAAAGCGGACAGTTTGAAACTGCGATGGCAAAGAGCATCGACCGCGTTTACGGCACGGCGCTTCGAAACGAGGAGCAGTTTAACATCGGCACGGTCGTTCAGGACGGCTGCCTTGAGTTTAAAATTCGCAGGGACGGCATCACCGAGCTCACGCGCTGCCGCGGGCGGGAGAAGAATATCGTCATCCCCGCGCAGTGCGGCGGCGCAACGGTCGTGAGAATTCAAAGCTGCGCTTTTAAGGGCTCGCACGCGGAGTCGGTCACGATACCCGACACAGTCACGCACATCGGGCGCCTCGCGTTTTTTAACTGCACCCGTCTGCGCGAGCTGCACCTGCCGAAAAGCCTCAAATTCATTGACGACAACGCATTTAACAACTGCCGCCGCCTCGAAAGCCTGAGCATACCCGACGGCACGCTGCACATCGGAAGGCGCGCATTTTATGACTGCCGCGCGCTGCGCAAGCTGCATATCCCCGACTCCGTCGGCTTCATCGGCGAGGATGCATTTGCCTCCGTGCCCGGATTTGATGCGCAAAAAACGCCGTGAGGGGCAGACTAAGCCCTCCACGGC
>USPI01000043.1 GCA_900556535.1 uncultured Eubacteriales bacterium
CCGTGTCTCATAGCGAAAACCCTGAGTTCAACGAACTGATGGACGCATTTTGCAGCCCTGACGGGCTACAGGCAGTCGGGAAAGTACTGGATGAAAAGATTAAATCCAACCCTGATGATGAATCCGAAAAAGGAAAAGGCCAGTAAGATATCTTTTGATTATTATCAACTGTTGCCACAAAAAATCCTGCTGACTTACCGTCGGCAGGATTTTTCTTTATGCAAGTCTCAGGACTTGCTTTTTTTATTGCTCTTTTTGTCCGCTATTATTTGCGAGCTCACGAACGCCGTTATCGGCACGGCAAGAATAACGCCGATGCTGCTTGCAATGCCGCTTATGACCTCGATCGCCATATACGCGGAGCTGAAAAGCTGATACGGCTGAAGCCCGATGGAATACAGATAGATAACGACGACAAAGCTGCTGCCTATAAACGCGAGGATAAGCGTATTCGTCATCGTGCCGACCATGTCGCGCCCGATGTTCATACCGGAGCGGAACAGCTCCCTTGCGCCGAGCTTGGGCTCGACCTCGTGTATCTCCGACAGCGCCGAGGCGATACTCATGGCAACGTCCATCACGGCGCCCAAGGCGCTTATTATAATTCCGCCGACGAGAAGATATTTAAGCCCTATCGGCGTTCCCGTCTGCCGAAGCTGCAAAAGCGGCTCGACATCGGCGGCGCGCAGGCCGTCTATCCTCGCAAGCGACTGCGCCGCGACGCCGAAGAGCATGGCGATGGCAACGCCGCAGATAGTTGCGATACAGGCGCAGATTATCTTTTTGCTCACGCCGCCGAGAATGACGAATGAAACTATCGCAACGAGGGCACACATTAAAAACACCGTAGGCAGTGTGGGTGCGCCCTTCATGAGCATGGGAATGAGCAGCCAAAACAGGCACACGACGGTTATCGCAAGCCCGACGAGCGATTTTGCTCCGGTCTTGCCGCCGACGAGCACCGTTGCCGCAACGAACAGCAAAACTATGATGACGAGCGCGGCTATCCTGTTATACTCAAAAACGGTCGCGCGGTGAGAGCCGTCGGCATAGGTCGAAATTATCACAACGACGCTGTCGCCCTCATGCACCGCACCGCCGAAAAGCGGAGCCGCGTAATTGGAGACCTGAAGCGTTTCGCCCTTATACTGCCCCGATTTCACCTCGACAAGCAGCGCCTGTTCTCCGCGCAGCGCGCCGTCTGCGCTTTCGTCGGGCTCGGTGTTATCCGCGAGCACCTGCATGACCGTGCCCTTTTCATACTCGGCATACTCCTCCGCCCGCTGAGTCTCGTCGGCGGGAGCAGCCCAAATTCGCAGCGCCGCAAAGATGAGCGCGGCTGCAACAAGTATGATAACAGACCATTTATTTTTGCTGAAAAAATCCTTCATCAGACCACTTCCGAATCGTTTTTTTCAGAATAACAACTATCATACGATTTGTCAAGAAACACAAATTATAAAGCGGCAAAAGAGCCAAATTGCACAAACCGTGTCAAATCGAGGTAAAAAGACTCCGTTGTGCTGGAATTGACCGGCCGTATATGTTACTATTAAGTAAGCAAGCTCCAGCCAACAGACATTTTTAAGGAGGTAATGAACACATGAGAACAACAAAGCTCAACAGAGTCCTGTCACTGCTTCTGGTGCTGGTCATGATAATGACCCTGCTCCCGACCGCAGCATTTGCAGCAGACGCGGACACTGTTAGCGCAAAGCTTGTAACCGACGCAAGTCAGCTTGCCGTCGGCGACAAGATTCTGATTGCCGCAAAGGATTTCGGCTACGTAATCAGCACCAATCAGAAAGCGAACAACCGCGCGACCGCCGACGCCGTTAAATCCGGCAGCAGCATAACGGCAGGCACGGGTGCGCAGGTCATCACGCTTGAGGCCGGCATGACCGAGGGCACTTTTGCCTTCAACGTCGGTGACGGTTATCTTTATGCCGCAAGCAGCAACAAAAACCACTTAAAAACTGCTACCGACAAATCAGATAACGCTTCTTGGAAAGTTGCCATCTCCGAAGATGGGACTGCATCCATCGTTGCGCAGGGTGCAAGCACCCATAACATTATGCAGTACAACTCCGGCAGCACTCTTTTTGCGTGTTATGCTACAGCAAGCCAGTCAGCACTTAGCATTTACAAAATAGCAGACGATCCCTATGCGGACATAGACAAGAAGTATTCCGTCTATGAGAAGGTCGATTCCGTCTCCGCAGGCGATACCGTTGTTATTTATAACGCAGGCAACGGCATGGCCGTGACCTCCGAAGTTCTTAACAACTTCTATCTTACTCCGCTGGCTATCACCCCGCACGAAAAGCTCGGTGTGCTTGCATCCGACAACAGCACTATCGCATGGACCGTAAGCGTTGACGATAAGGGGCTTTACACCTTCAAGCAGGGCGATACGGCTCTTCAGATGGGCACCAATCAGGACAGTAACGGCAACACCAAGTTTAACCTTACCGGCGCAGGCACCGCCACCGATAAGTGGCATGTTGATGCAAGCGGCGTCACCGACGGCGTATATTATATGTACGGCGACGGCATGAAGGGACAGTACGGCAACGTTTACATTGAGTATTTCCTTTTCAAAAACAAAACGACCGGAGCTGAAACTCCCGAGTTCACCACATATTGCACCAGCACCGACAGACTGAACGAAAAAGCCTTCGGCATGACCTTCTACAAGCTCGTGCGTGAGGGTGTTTCCGACGCGCCCGAGGATAACGGTCTGCCCGCGGTCGGCAGCAAGGTCGTTATCTACAACCAGAACGCTAAGGGCTCTCTTGCCGTTCAGAACGACGCATACTGCGCAAAAAACGCTCCCACGACCGTTAAGGACGGCGTTGCGACTCCGTCTAACGGCGCAGTCGTGTTCGAGGTGCAGAAAAACGGCGAATACTACCGCTTCTACAACGAGACCTACGGCTATCTCTGCTCCAACGGCACCGGCAAAAACGCCTTCTACTCCAAGGACTTTACCGGCACAGTCAATGACGCCGAGCTAAAGGCAGAGGACGCCGACTGGCTCGTGCGCACCTGCTCGGGCGGCGTCGGCGGTTATGAGATGGAAAGCCGCAGTGCTAAGTTTAACGGCAAATACAGCCAGTGGCTCGAGTATTACTCCGACTGCTACCAGACCTACAGCATGTACAATGTAGAAGATTACACCATCTATTCGTTCTACTTCTACCCCGTTGCACCTGACGTCAAGCTCACCGGCGATGTTGTCATTAAGCCCGTCATTGAGTTCCCCGAAAGCGTTCCCGCGGCATATCTGGGCGACGATTACGAGATAACCGTTCCGTTCTGCTCCATCCTCGGCATCGACAATCCGTGGACGGAATACAGCATCCGCGACGCGAAGGGCAATCTCATAGGCGATATTATGGGCTCTACCGATGTTGAAGTTCTCGGAGACTACACCACCGGCGACGGCACCGTGCACTTCACCATTTGGGACAACGACATTGAAGCGGCTGCAAAGGTTGGCAATACCTTTACCTTCACCGCCGCATTCAAGGATACCGCAGGCAACGAGGCAAGAGCCTCCATAACCGTTGAGATAAAGGACGAGCCCGTTATTTCCAACCTCACTCCCGCACAGGGCAGCGAGACCCTTGACAACAAGACCCCGACCATAAGCGCCGACATCGCAAACGCAGGCGATAAGCCCACCGTTGAGATGACCGTAAACGGCGAAAAGGTCAACGCCGTATACGAAAACGGCAAGATCAGCTACACTCCCGCCGCGGCAATGGACGACGGCAAGGTCGTAGTTAACGTTAAGGTCACCCGTGCCGACAATAAGGTCAGCGAAAAGTCATGGAGCTTCACCGTGGGCGAATCGCAGTATCAGCTCTACTTCGGTCAGCTCCACTCCCACACTGGTCAGTACTCCGACGGTGCGGGCACGCTCGACTCCGCACTCAGCTACGTTGCAGGTCTTCCCGACAGCGCAAACGTTGACTTTGTGGCCTTTACCGATCACTCCAACTATTTTGACGAGAAGGGCAGCGCCAACCCCGAGGAAGCTCTGTACGACATGAGCAAAGCAACCGTCAAGAGTCAGGAGCTGTGGAAGTCCTACAAGGGCTCCGTTGCGCAGTTTAACGCAACTCACAGCGGCAAGCTCGTCGCTCTCGCGGGCTTCGAGATGACCTGGTCCGGCGGTCCGGGACATATTAATACCTTTAACACCCCCGGTATCGTTTCCAGAAACAACTCCACACTTAATAACAAGACCGCCGATGCCGGCATGAAGGCATACTACTCCCTGCTCTCTCAGGCCGAGGGCAACGGCTCCGTCAGCCAGTTTAACCACCCCGGCAAGACCTTCGGCAACTTCTCCGACTTCTCCTACTGGAACGCTGTCGCTGACAGCCGTATATTCCTCGTCGAGGTCGGCAACGGCGAGGGTCAGATAGGCGCAGGCGGCTACTACCCCAGCTACGAGCAGTACATTATGGCGCTCGACAAGGGCTGGCACGTCGCGCCCACCAACAACCAGGATAACCACAAAGGCAAGTGGGGCAACGCAAACGACGCGCGCGACGTTATCCTCACCGATAACTTCACCGAGGAGGGCGTCTATCAGGCTCTGCGCGATATGCGCGTTTACTCCACCGAGGACAAGAACCTTGAGATCAACTACACCGTTAACGATCTCCCCCTCGGCAGCACCATTGCCGAGGTACCCGAAAAGCTGAACTTAAACGTCAGCGTTCACGATCCCGACGCGACCGATACCATCAGCAAGGTCGAGGTCGTCGTTAACTCCGGCAAGACCATCCACACCTGGAGCGACGCAGCGGAGCTTGCTAAGGGCGAGCTGTCGGTTGAGCTCAAGCCCGACTACTCCTACTACTTCATCCGCGTAACCGAGGCAGACGGTGACCTCGCTGTCACCGCTCCCGTTTGGGTCGGCGACAGCCTCAAGCTCGGCATATCCTCCGTCGAGTCCGGCACCGCTACCCCCGTTACCGGCGAGGAGCTGACTCTGACCACCACGCTGTTTAACAGCGAGTCTAAACCGGCAACCATTAAGTCTATCGTCTACTCCACCAACGGCGACAAGGTCCTCTACACCGACGAGAACGCCGGCACTATCGAGGCTTCTCAGAACAAGACCGTCACCTGGAAGTTCACTCCCGAGGTCGCAAAGCTCACGAGCATCAAGGTAACCGTTTATCTTGAGCTTAACGGCAAGGACTACAACTTCAGCAAGGAGATCGAGCTGGACGTCCTCAATGCAAACAATCTCGTTTACGTCGGCATAGACGCCGCGCACTACAACGAGTACGTTGACGGCAACTACAAGGACAGCATGGGCAACTTCTCGAACCTCGCCGCTCAGTACGGCGTTCGCGCAGTTATGCTCAAGACCTCCGATGAGCTCGTAGCAGCCTGCTCCAACCCCAAGTATAAGGCGCTTATCCTCACCGCACCCACCCGCCGCAACGGCACAGTTCTCAAGGATCCGTATGCTTGCTATGCCGATAACGAGATAGCGGCTATTGCGGAGTTTAACGCAAACGGCGGCACGGTCGTGGTTTCCGGCTGGTCCGACCAGTACGAACAGTACGGCACGCTTCCCGACGGCGAGCATATGTCCGATCAGCAGAACAAGCTCCTCAGGGCGCTCGGCTCAAGCCTGAGAATAGGCGACGATACCGCATTTGACGATGTGAACGGTGCATCGAGCGACACCAGCTACGGCAAGTGGCGTCTGTATCCGTCCAACTATAACATGGACAACATGCTGCTCAAGGGCGTTGAGTTTGATGCCGAGCATCCGAACGACAACAAGTACACCCAGCTGTTCAGTCAGTACGGCGGCGCTACTGTGTATGCCGTTGACAGCAGCGATAACCCGACTGCCACGCTTCCGGGCACCGTCTCCCCTGCCGTCTACTCGTTCAGCACCACCGTTTCCAAAGACATGGATAACGACGGCCGCGGCGGTACGAGCTACAAATACGCAATGGCAAACGGCGACAGCGCGGTCATGCTCCTCGCTACTGAGCAGCTCCCCGGCAAGGGTCTCGTAGTCGTTTCCGGTGCAGCATTCATGTCGAACTTCGAGGTTCAGGCAAAGGCCGGCGATACCGACAGCGGCGCTGAGAAGAACTACTCCAACTACACCATCTGCGAAAATCTCGCAACCTATATCAATCCCATCAAGGTCACCCCGATAGCCGACGTTCAGGCTGAAAAGGAAGAGGGCGTTCGCTACACCATCGAGGGCGTAGTCACCTCCAACGCCTCCGGTTACGATAAGGACACCGCATTCTTCGACTGCATCTACGTTCAGGACGAGACCGCCGGCATCAACGCATTCCCCGTTGCCGGAGAATTCAAGATCGGCGACAAGGTGCGCATCACCGGTACCACGAGCTCCTATCAGGGTGAGAGACAGATCGCAGTCAAGTCCTGTGACAAGATCGGCGAGGCAACTCCCGTTGCGCCGAAGAACGTCACCGCAAAGATGATCAATGACGGCAGCGTTCTCGGCTCGCTCATCAAGATAAGCGGCACCGTGACCAGAATCGAAAATTCCGAGGGACTTGTCCAGACCATCATGGTCAAGGACGTAAACGGCGATGTCTGCCGCCTGTTCATTGACGGCTACATCACCAAGGACAAGACCATAAGCGGTCTTTCCGTCGGCTGCACCGTCACCGCAGTCGGTCTCGCCTCCTACGACGACTCATTTGCACTTGACGGCAGCAAGGTCGCACCGCGCGTCCGCATCCGCGACAGAGCCGACATCGTTTGCACCGAAGGCAAGCCCATGCCGTTTACCGACGTCGACAGCGGCGCATGGTACTATAACTATGTTAAGTACGCATGGGATAACGGTCTCATGGTCGGCACCACCGACACCACCTTCGAGCCCAACGCAAACATGACCCGCGCAATGCTCGCAGTCGTTCTCTACCGCATGGCAGGCACGCCTTCTGTCAAGGGCATGAGTCACCCGTTCACCGACGTAGACGACGGATACTATGCAGCGGACGCGATCACATGGGCATATAACGCAGGCGTGACCGCAGGCACGTCCAACACGACCTTTGAGCCTGAGCTTGCGATAAACCGCGAGCAGATCGTCTCGATGATCTATCGCTTCGTCAAGGCCGACAAGCCCAGCGGCACACTCTCGTTCAAGGACAGCGCCGACATTTCCTCTTGGGCAGTCGACGCGGTGCTCTGGGCATCCCAGAACAAGGTCGTCAGCGGCTATCCCGACGGCACCTTCCTTCCTCAGAAGAACGCGACCCGCGCTGAGGTCACCACGATCATCGCACTTTACCACAGCAAATAAAATTCCATAAGCAAAAAATCCCGTCCTATGGACGGGATTTTTTGTCGGCTGCGCAGCATAAAAAAAGACCTGTCAGAACGATCTGACAGGTCTTATGGAGCGGGCAACGAGACTCGAACTCGCTACCTCCACCTTGGCAAGGTGGCGCTCTACCGGATGAGCTATGCCCGCGTGCGGAACAAGATAAATAATACCACAGATTTTGAATTTGTCAAGCACAATTAATCTTATTCCCTAAGTTTTTTACTGATTATCGCTGATATCGCCAAAGCCCTTACCGAAAACGTTCTTGGCGTCGGTTATGATGAAGAAAGCATTCTCGTCAACGCTCTTGATTATCTTGCGGATGTCGGAAACCTGAGTGCGCTTTACGACGCACAGCAGCACCTGCTTATTCTGATGAGAATACGCTCCCTTGCCCTCAAGAATGGTGACGCCGCGGTGGAGGCTGTCGGTGATATCGTTAACGAGCTGCTCGCTCTTTTCGCTTATGATGTAGCAGACGTTGGAGTTGTCAACGCCGTACAGGACGAGGTCAATGACTCTTGAAACGACGAACATTGCGATGACTGCGTACATTGCGCCCTCGACCTTGTGGAAGATAATGGCGAACGCGAGTATTATGATCGCGTCGGTCAGCAGAATGAGAGTGCCGAAGTTAATGTACGGATACTTAAGGCGCACGAACTTTGCTATGATATCCGTGCCGCCGGTCGTGGCTCCCGCGTAGTAAATGATGCCCATTCCCAGTCCCTTGATAGCGCCGCCTATGATACAGGCAAGGAGCATATCATCAGTCGGGCTGTAGCTTACAAGCGCAAATAAATCGACAAACACGGAGGAAAGCATCATTCCCACAAACGAGCCGATAACGAATTTCGTTCCGAACTGACGCCAAGCAATGACGAACAGCGGAATATTGAGAACGATGTTCATAACGCCGACGGGAAGGTCCGTGAGGTAGTTTATGATCATCGCAATACCGCTGACGCCGCCGACGATTATCGAGTTCGGGTACAGGAAAAACTGAAATCCCGAGGCGAACAGTGCGCTGCCTACGATGATGAGCACATATTGCCAAACATAATCCTTAGTTTTAATTGCTTTCATATTGCCCTCCTTAATCGTCCATGAGCGAGAGCTGCGTCTCTCCCCTATCGTCCTCTTTAAGAAGCGCTCCGGCGGCAGGCAGGCTGCGGACACGATAGCGCGAAATGTTTTTTATCACCGTGTCGGCAAGCGGCGCCGCTGATGTGACACGGCTGTTTTTCTTAAGGCTCATGACGCCCACTCCCTGCGTGCTTCGGCTCGTTTTGACCTGCAAAAGCGTTGTGTTAAACACGAGCGCGCGTCCGTCGCTTGCAAACACCGCCATGTCTATCTCCTCGGATATCATATACACGGCCGCAAGCGGACTCTTGTCGGAATAGGCGTTTATAAGCTTCTTGCGGTTGGTCTTCGTCTCGTAGCTTTCAAGATCAAGACGCGCGACCTTGCCGTTTTCGAAGAACAGCAGCAGATTTTTTCGGTAGTCGCCCGGGCAGATGATCTCAAGCACTCTCTCGCCGTCGTCCATGCTCAGCTTCGTGGGCAGGTAGGCTCCGAGAGCGGACGCCTTGGTGTCGTCAAAGTCGGAAAGGCGCGTTTTGTAGACCTGCTGACGGTCGGTGAATACCAGAAGCTCTGTGCGGTTAGTCGCTTCAAAGCTCATCTTCAGCGCGTCGCCGTCCTTGAACTTCTGCTCGCTGCTCATGCGCAGAGACTGCGTCGTTATCTTCTTTAAATACCCCTCGTTGGACAGGAAAACGCTCACGGGGTAATCCTCTACGGTGTCCTCCTCGGTGTATTCCTCGATTTCACTCGCGTAGACAATACCTGTTTTTCTCGGCGCGGGATACTTTTTTATGATGGCCTTAA
>USPI01000044.1 GCA_900556535.1 uncultured Eubacteriales bacterium
TGTCGAAACATCAAGCGTTCCGGAGTCATCGGCAGAAAGCTGAGAGACCGCAGACAGGAGCTTTCCGAATTTATATTCGGTGTTGTCATTCGCTCCGAGCTTCACGAGAAAACGATTATCGTACTCGAAGGTCGGGTTTGCAGCATCGGAAACGTCAATTGCCGTGACCTTATCGACAAGCCCGCGCGCCTGGACCTGATACAGAATATCAAGCAGGTACGAAAGCTTTTCGCGCTCGCCCTCACCTACCGTTATCTGATCACCGACGGCGGCCTCGCTCACGCTCAGCCCGCTTACAAGGGCAAGATGCGCACTGTCCGATTCGCTGATGCTGCCGAGAAACTTTCCACTGCTGCTTATGCTCCACAGCTCCGTGCCCACATGGATACAGGCGGTCGCGTTACTCTCTTCCACCTCGATTATAACGAGATTCGGCAGACCTCTGCTTATCTGCACAGAGTCAACATACGGCAGCTTAACCGTGATTCGGCTTCCGGCAGCGATCCCGTTAATAAAAAACAGGTTATCTCCGTCTTCGATGCCGGACGCCCTTATTATCTCCTCCGCCGAGTAGCGCGAGTTGCCCCTGACCTCGATTTTCGTGACCTTGAAGAAAAGGCTCATGATGAAGATTATCGCCACGATAACGAGGAAAAAGGTCAGCGGACCGTTGACCTGCCCATTCACCCTCGGTCTATCCGGGTCTTCGCGTTTTTTGTAATAATCATTAGTATTGGACATATTACAACTCCAAAAATATATCTGCTCCGAGATACCGAAGCCTCTGGTCGAAATGCTCGTAGCCGCGCATGATGTGCCCGCTGTCAACTACGAGGCTTTGCCCCTCGGCAGACAGCGCCGCTATTACCATTGCCGCCGCACCGCGCAGATCGCCCGCGTTCACAACGGCACCCGTGAGCTCTCGCACGCCCCAAACCTCGGCGCATCTGCCCTCAACGGAAATATCCGCTCCGAAGTGGGCAAGCTCCCTTGTATGCCCGAAGCGCGAGTCAAACACATTCTCGACGAAATCCGTTTTGCCTGATGCTTTGAGCAGAGCCGCCATGAGAAGCGGCTGCATATCCGTCGGAAATTCGGGGTACGGTCCCGTTTCCACTCTGCCGACGCTGCCGAGCTTACCGTCGGAAACAAGCCGCAAGCTGCGGTTGGAGGCTATTATATCACATCCGGCCTGTTTTAGGAAGTGCTGTAAACGGTAAAAATGTCTGAAATCAACGCCACGCAGCTCAATATCGCCGCCTGCCGCCGCGGCTGCGCACAAAAAGGTTGCCGCCGCTATTCTGTCTGGCATTATCCGGTGGCCGATATGACTGTCGGCATCAAAGCCCGAGATCGTGATATCAGCCGTGCCCGCACCCGACACATACGCCCCTGCCTTGCGCAGATATTCCTGAAGATCCTCTATCTCCGGCTCGCGCGCAGCTCCGGTTATGACGGTCTCGCCCTCAGCAGCGCAGGCTGCAAGCATCGCGTTTTCGGTCGCGCCGACGCTCGGATAAGGCAGAGCTATCCTCGCTCCCTTGAGCCTGTGCGCCCTGCAAACTATCTCGCAGCCGCATTCTTTTACCTCCGCGCCGAGTGCCTTCATTGCGGATATATGCATATCAATCGGTCTCGCTCCGAGCTTGCAGCCGCCCGGCGCCGTGAGGTGTACCTCGCCGCAGCGCGCAAGCAGCGCTCCCATGAACAGCACCGATGACCGCATACATTCCATCATGCTGCGCGGGATAACATTTGAAGTTATGCTGCGCGAGTCTATGTAAACGTCGTTATCCTCCCGCACGGCGGTGCAGCCGAGCTGCCGCAAAATGCTCAGCGAAGCCTCAACGTCGCTCAGGCACGGCACGTTCATCAGCTCCGTTTCTGTCGGGAATACGATCGAGGCCGCCAAAATCGGCAGGACCGCATTTTTCGAGCCCTGTACAAAGCAAGCGCCCTCAAGGCGATTTCCTCCGTTAATATGCCATATTGCCATAAAAAAACCTCGCAGAAAGAACTTAAATCATGCCATTCTATGCCGCGAGGTCTGTTTGTGTTATTTACTTTCGCACAGGGAGAATATCCTGTCGCATATCATATCGGTCGCTTCCGGCATTGCAAGCCTTTCCATGGCAGCGGACATTTTTTTGCGCTCGGTCTCGGAGGAAAGTATCTTCTTGACTGCCTCAAGCAGCTCCTTTGGCTCAAACCAGCCCTCCTCGAAGATAAGTGCGCCGCCCGCGTCCTCAACCACCTTGGCGTTTTTAAACTGATGATTATTCGTCACGAACGGCGACGGGACAAATATCGTGGGCTTATGCATATATGTAAGCTCGGATATGGTCGAGGCTCCCGCTCGGCAAAGCACAAGGTCTGCCGCTGCCATCACGCGGGGCATATCGTAGATATATTCTCTGACATCCATGCCGTTTTTCTCGTAATCGGGCGCGGTTTTGCGAAGCTGAGTCACCATTTCCTCATAGCCCTCGCTGCCCGCAGAATGAATAAGCGTGAAGCCGGGGTCCTTGCCGGCAAGCTTAATAAAGCCGCACATAACGGCGTTCATATTAGCCGCTCCGAGTGAGCCCCACACCGAGACCACAAGCGGCTTATCCATCTGTATACCGAGTTCCGCCTTTGCCGCATTTTTTGTATATCGTGCAAACTCACCGCGCACGGGTGTGCCTGTGACGACGGTTTTTTCGGGATTTTTATAGTATTTCCTGCTGTCCTCAAAGCCGAGCATTATCGTATCGACAATGCCGGAGAGCATTTTGGTGGTAAGCCCCGGAACGGCGTTACTCTCGTGCACGGCCGTGGGTATTCCGAGCAGCGAGGCAGCCTTTAAAACAGGAAAGCATACATAGCCGCCCGTGCCGACGACAATGTCGGGCTTAAATCTCTTTATGATCTTTTTTGCGATTATGGTCGAGCGCACAAGATGCCACGCCGCGCTTATGTTGTGGAAAAGTCCGCCGAGAGTTTTTTCGCGGCTCAAGGCCCTGACCCTCACGGTTTCGATCTTATAGCCCGCGCGAGGGACGAGGTCTGTTTCCATCTGCCCCTTTGCGCCTATGAACAGGAATTCGCTGTCCGGCATAAGCTCTTTTATTCGCCCCGCAACTGCGAGCGCCGGATTTATATGCCCGGCAGTGCCGCCGCAGGCAAATACTATTCTCATATCTTACCCTCCGTCACCCGCGGTATCCTGCGGGTATGTCTCTTGAAATGCTCAGCACTATCCCCATTTCCGCCATCTGCATCAAAAGCGCCGTGCCGCCGTAGCTGAAAAACGGCAGCGATATTCCCGTGCACGGCACGAGATTGGTAACGACGGCGACATTTAAAATCACCTGAACGGCAAGCAGCGTCGTTATTCCCGCGCACACAAGAAAGCTGTATCTGTCAGCTGCGTGCATGGCAATTCGGTAGCCGCGAATGATAAGCAGCGCGAAAAGCGTCAGTATCAGAAGCGCGCCTATAAAGCCGAGTTCCTCGCATACAACGGAAAATATGAAGTCATTATGCTCCTCGGGAAGATACAGGTACTTCTGTCTGCTCTGTCCGAGACCGAGCCCCGTAAGTCCGCCGGAGCCGATCGAATAAAGCGACTGAACTATCTGATAGCCCTCGTCCGAGGTCGATGCAAACGGGTCGCGCCACGTGCTTATGCGAGTTGATGCATACGGAAACAGCGTCAGCAGCACGGCTATGCCGCCGCCCGCCGCCAAGGCTGCCGTTATAAACCATATAAGCCGCGCGCCGCCCAGAAAGAGCATGACTCCGCCTATCGCGACAATAATTACGGACGCGGAAAAGTGCGGCTCCAAAACAAGCAGAGCGACTATAACCGCGAGAATAGCGGCAAACGGCAGTATACCATAGCGAAAGCTCTTCATTTTGCCTCTGTTGCGGCAGATGAGCACCGAAAAGGATAGGATTATCCCGATCTTGGCTATCTCCGAGGGCTGCACGGTGAATAGTCCGAAGCCTATCCAGCGTCTTGCTCCGTTTGCGTTAACGCCGATTATCGGCACAAGCGCAAGCAGCACTATCGCCGCTATAAGAATGGGAACGGAAAACCGCTTATAAAATCCCACCGGCAGACGCGAGCACAGGAGCATTGCGCCGACTCCGAGCCCCGCAAAAACAAACTGCCTTACGAAATAGTACGTCGGGTCGCCCTTGGTCACGCCGCCGGGGTCGTAATACGCCCTGGCAAAGCTCGAAGATAGCACCATCGTAACTCCGATAACGAGAAGTATCATAACAAGCGCGAGGAATGAAATATCCATCCCCGCGCGCTTTGCCATATCCTTCGTTTCCCTTATTTCGAGCTCGGCGCCGCCGTACCGCATAGGCTTCCCCTCCGTTATCAGAGCTGGAAACGATTATATATCCCTATGAATGAAATTATTGCAAAAACAAGGGAGACGGACGTGAAAAGTACAAAAAGCTCTTTTTCCTTCCACTTTTTGCCCGTCCAGCCGCCCATTTCAAGGTGATGATGGAACGGAGCCATCTTGAAAACGCGCTTGCCGCCACTGGCCTTATAGTAAAGCACCTGAATTATATCGGAAAGCGTTTCGATTATATAAACTATGCCGAGCGTCACAAGAATGAGCGGCATATCGTATGCAAAGGCAAGCGCCGCGATCGCTCCGCCGAGAAACAGCGAACCCGTGTCGCCCATAAAGACCTTCGCTGGATTAAAGTTATACACGAGAAAACCCATGAGACCGCCGAGAAGCGCGGATGCGAATATACCCAGCGCGAGATATTTTTCGCCCCAAAGGAAGGTCACCGCGACGAAAAACAGGCACACGGGAAGCGAGGTACCGCTTGAAAGACCGTCAACGCCGTCGGTAATATTAACGGCATTGACCGTTCCGACGATGATAAACGCAGCAAGGATAAAATACAGGACCTCCGGAATGTGCACCTCGACATTCCAGAACGGAATGTACAGCCTTGTTGAAATGTAGCCGAGCTTGCGCAGCAGAAGTACGAAAACGAGCGCCGCCACGAGCTGGAGCAGGAACTTTGCCTTTGCGCTCAGACCGAGATTCTGCTTCTTGCGCAGCTTCTCCCAGTCATCCAAAAAGCCGATCGCACCGAAAACAAGCGCGAACAACAGGACGAATATATGCGCATAGTCGCCGTTTCTCATGGACTCAAAGCCCACGGTGAGGCAGACTATTATGCAGGCGCTTATGAATATCACGCCGCCCATCGTCGGAGTGCCCGATTTGCCCATATGCCAAGCAGGGCCGTTTTCTTTTATTGCCTGACCTGCTTTTATCTTCACGAGCCAAGGTATATAGTATTTTCCCACTACCACTGCGATAATAAAAGCAAGCACCAGTGCAAGCGTAAGCTTCAGAGTCATTTTTTATTCCTCATCTCTATATGTTCTGCGACTATCTCGCGTTCATCCATGTGATGCTTTTCGTGTCCTACGACCTGATAGTCCTCATGTCCTTTGCCGGCAAGCAATATTACATCATTCGGCCTATGATTGTCAATCGCCCATTTTATCGCCTCAACTCGGTCGCATATAGCAATATGCGGCGTGCTTTTGCCCTCAAGACCGCAAAGTATTTCGTCAACTATCGCCTGCGGCTCCTCCGTGCGGGGGTTATCGCTCGTGACGATGACGAAGTCGGCATTATCCGCGGCAATGCCGCCCATTATCGGACGCTTAGTCCTGTCACGGTCGCCGCCGCAGCCGAAAAGAACGACTACGCGCTCCTTTGTGACAGCTTTGAGCGCTTTAAGAGCGTTTTCGAGCGCGTCGGGCGTGTGGGCGTAATCAATGAGAACGGTGTAATCACCGTCGGTAGGCACGACCTCCATTCTGCCCTTGACTCCGTGTGCGCTGCTCATAGCCTCGGCGCAGTCTGCAAGGCTTATACCAAGTGCAAGACCGATGGCAATTGTGTTAAGCGCGTTATAAACGGAGAATTTTCCGGGTATTGCAAGTCTGACATCGGCACTCTCGCCCTTGAATTGAGCACGAAATTCCACGGCGCTTGGCATGAATTTAATATTTTTCGCCATAAGCTCTGCGTCATTACCGTCTGCCGAGTATCGGAGGAGATCGCATTTTGCGTCCTTCGTCATGACGCCCGACCACGCATCGTCTGCATTAATGCAGCCGACGCCGCAAACGCCGAAGAGCTTTGCCTTCGCCTCGGCGTAGGCCTGCATGGTGTGGTGGAAATCCAAATGATCCTGCGTGAGATTAGTGAAGGCGCCGACGGCAAAGCGGATGCCCGCAACGCGGTTTAAAACGAGCGAGTGCGACGACACCTCCATCACGACGTGCGTGCAGCCCGCATCGGCCATTTCACGAAAAAGCTGCTGGAGCTCGAAGCTCTCGGGAGTCGTGCGCTCCGTGTGGATAAACTCATCGCCTATCATATTTCCGTTTGTGCCGACAAGTCCGACCTTCGCTCCGAGCGTATGCTCAAGCAGGTGCTTCAAAAGATAGGTCGTGGTGGTCTTGCCGTTTGTGCCGGTTATGCCGATGACCTTCATCGACTCGGCAGGCGCGCCGAAGTAGTTTTTGCTCATGATGGCAAGCGCATAGCGGCAGTCCTCAACGAGGACATACGGAATATCCTCCTGCGGCGCTCTGTCGCATATTATGACGGCGGCTCCGTTCGCGATGGCGTAGGGGATGTATTTATAGCCGTCAGTTTCAAAGCCTGAGATCGCGACGAACGCATCGCCCCTCTTTACCTTTCTCGAATCGTAGCTTATCCCGCTCACCTCGAGCTCGGGATCTGCTTCGAGCCGCACAATATTTATATCTTCTGTTAGCTGTGACAGTTTCATTCGTTTAACCTCGTTTTTTCAGTATCTGCCGAGCATCCTTTCATCGTCGGAAAGCAGCGTTACCTCGATGACCGTGCCGTGCTTTACGGCAGCGCCGGCGTCGATGCTCTGTGTATGTATTCGCTGGGAAGCGGCATCGGTTATTGCCGTGCTGCTTTTTATGAAAAGTCCGTATCCGCTCAAGAGCCGCGCGGCCTCGGCGTAGCTCATGCCGTCAAGCCGCGGTATCGTTTCAAGCTCCGCAGAAGGGCTTGCGTCGGCATAGACGATGACCGTGCTGCCGTCGGCGATAACGGCATTTGCAGCCGGAAGCTGCGCCGTCACGCTCCCGCCCTCGCCTATGACGCGGCAGGCAAAGCCGCACTCGGAAAGTTTCATCTTTGCATCCTCAAGCGAAAGTCCCTTGACGGAGGGCACGGTCTTATCGGCTGCGCGGGCCGACTCATCGTCATATTGCGGCTCAATGCCCATATACGGCAGAATATCCGCAAACATCTTGCCGACCGTGGGCGCTGCCATTTGACCGCCGGAAACATAAACTCCCGAATCGGGGCCCGGCGAATCGAGCAGAACGAGTATCGCGATCTGCGGATCGTCCGCCGGGGCAAATCCTATGAAGGACACGATGTATTCCTTCTTGCCCGTCTGAGCCTCATAGCTGACCTTCTCCGAAGTACCGGTCTTGCCGCCTATGCGGTATCCCGCAACGGCTGCATTTCTGCCGGTACCCTCGTTCGGATCGCCGACGACCTGCTCAAGAATATTGCACACGGTCTTGCTTGTTTCCTCGCTTATCACCCTGCGGACAACTTTTGGCATATTATTATACACCGTTTTCCCGTCTGAGTCCAGTAAACTTTCTACGACGAACGGCTGCATGAGATATCCGCCGTTAACGCAGGCGCTCACGGCGGTGATAAGCTGAAGCGGCGTTATCGTAAAGGTTTGCCCGAATGACGCCGCGGCAAGCTGAGATTTATTCTTCTCGCTGTAAAACGTGTCCTCATTCCACCATATGCTCCCGCTCTCGCCACCGAGGTCAATGCCTGTTTTGGCTGTGAGCTGCTCGGAGCTGTTTCCCGTGAGTGTTAGAAAGCCGAATGCGTCGCAGTATTTATAAAATGTCTGCGCCCCAACGCGCATACCGATGTTGACAAAAGCGGCATTGCAGGAGTGCTGCACCGCCTGCGTGAGGCTTTGCGAGCCGTGACCTGTGGTTTTCCAGCACCTGACGGGGCTCGTTCTTCCCGGCACCTGTATGCTGCCGCCGCAGAAAAAGCTGTCAGAGCTGTGCACCTTGCCCTCCTCGAGAGCCATGGACAGGGTGATTATCTTGAATGTTGAGCCGGGCTCATAGGTGTCCGAAAGCATTTTGTTTCGCCACTGAAGCCGCTGGGCATCAGCAAGAAGCTGATTTTTTTCTTTCTCATCTTGCGCCTCGTCGATAGCGCTTTTCGCTTCGTCGCTCACGTCGAGAAAATTGTTGAGATCATAGCCGCCGATAGACGCCATTGCGAGTATCTTCCCCGTCTTAACATCCATCGCGATAGCGCCCGCGCCGTTTCTGATATCATAATCCTCAACTGCCTGATACAGCGACTTTTCAATATAATACTGTATCGTCATGTCTATGGTCGTCACAAGGTCAAGACCGTTTTCCGCGCCCTCATAGCCCTCGTAGCGCTCAAAAAGCAGGTCCGTACCATAGGCGTTGGTTGCGCGCATATATCTGCCCGCCTTGCCGCGCAGGGCGTGGTCATACTGCGCCTCCACTCCGTCAAGCCCGAAATTATCCGTCCCGACAAAGCCGATGACATGGCAGGCAAGAGATGAGTGCGGATAATATCGCTTCGTGTCGCTTTCAAGGCGCACGCCCTTGAGCGAATGCTCCTTCTTAAATTCCCGCACCTTATCGGCAGTTTCCTTCTCGACCTTCTTTGCAAGCGTCACATACCACGAGCCGCTGTTTTCGGTTTTTTTGAGGATATCCTCGCGGTCAAGTCCGAGTATTTCGGAAAGCCCGTCGGCGATAAGCTCCGGATCCTCCTTGTACATTTCTATCTCCGCCGGACTGAGATAGACATTTTCGACATTTGCGCTCATTGCGAGAATGTTCATGTTGCAGTCGTATATGGTCCCGCGCCGAGCCGAGCTGCCGGTCTCTCGAAGCTGCTGACTTATTGCAAGCTGCTCATACTTATCATGGTCTTTTATCTGAAGCACATAGAGTCTCGCCGCAAGCACCAGAAAAGAAACTATGCCGCACACTGCCATTAAGAATAGTGTGCGGCGAAGCATGGTCCTGTTTATACTGCTGCT
>USPI01000045.1 GCA_900556535.1 uncultured Eubacteriales bacterium
CTGGCGGCTCTCATGACCGGGCTTACCGGAATAACGGACGGCATCATGCCCGTGGGCGAAGTGCGGGACGGCTACGCGCGCTTTAAGGGCACTCTCGACACCCTCGAGGAAAATGAAAAGGCGCTCGCGGACGGCAAGGCTCAATATGACGAGAAGAAGGCCGCCTATGACGAGAAAAAGTCGGCATACGACGAAAAGAGCGCGCAGTACGACGAGGCAAACGCCGAATATAACGAAAGCGTTCTCAGCTACAATCAGCAGCTTCTTGCATACAGCGTGGGCAAAAACGCGCTCGGCAGCTCGGCGGGCAGCGCTCTCGGTCAGGGCCGCAGCCAGCTCGACTCGAGCTGGGAGGCATATAATAACGGCACGGCGGCGCTCGAAACGGGTAAGGCCGAGTTTGAGGCGAAAAAGCAGGAATACGAAAAGGGCAAGGCCGCCTATGAGCAGCTTTTGAGCTCCATTTCCGCGCTTGAGGATAAATATATCCCGCACAAGCTCGCGCTCAAAATAGTCGGCGCAAAGCTCGGCATAAACCTCACCGACGAATATCTTGCGCAGATGAAGTCGCAGCTTGACGCAGCCGAAGGCATGATCGCTCAGGGTGAAAAGCAGATGAGCGATGCGCAGGCTCAGCTCGACGCGGCTCATTCCGAGCTCCAAAAGGGCGAGGCTGGCTATTCTCAGGCGCAGCAGCAGCTTAAAAGTGCCGAGGCTCGGCTCGGCTCGATGAAGTCCGAGATAGACGCAGGCCCCGCGCAGCTTGATGCCGACGGCAAGGCGCTGAGTGAGTTAAAGTCAGAGCTTGACGCGGAAAAGGAAGAGCTCGACGCGGCGGCTGAGGAATTATCCGCCTATGAGGACGTCGAAAAGAAGGCGGAGCGAACCCGCGAAACGCTCATAGACGAGGGCTACGGCAGCTCCGAGAGCACGACGGCGGAGCTTTTGTCGGCAGCGCGTGAGCACGAGGGCGCACTCCGCGGTGTGTATCTCAAGGCGCTTTTGTCCTTCATAACGACCTACGCCGCGCACCTTCTTTCCGTTGCGGCGGCAGCGGCAGCGCTCATAATGCTCGCAAAGAAGGATACCCGCGCGGGCAAGCTCGCCCTCGCAGGCGCGATACTCGGCGCAGTGAGCGTCATCGCGTCCCTCGTTTACGGCACGGTCGATACCCTCGCCTTCGCGGCGGCAGTGCTCTCCCTCGTGGGCGTGAGCCTCATAAAAACCGAAGAAGCATAATGAAAAACTCAGGCTCCTCAGAGCCTGAGTTTTTGTATTTAATTCAATCCCACAGCTTTGCGGGATATACGCCGCGCGCCTTCATGTCGGCTATCGCGTTTTTAACGGAATCGAGATCCTCGCGGTAGGTCATGCCGTACCACGTTTCATTGCAGTCGAGTATGCGCACGCTCGCCTTTTTCTCCTCAAGCTGCTCGTTTGCGACAAAGGGCAGGAAATACTCACACTTCAAGGGGTTTACGGGCAGGTTTTTGTCCAAAAACGCCGGAAAGCGGGCATACAGCTCGTCGAGCATCATGGTCGAAAAGCCCCAGAAATTCATGGACACCGTCGCATCGCCCGACAGCGGAACGAAATTCACGCCGTCCTCGGTGTATGCCGCGTCGTTACCGCGCTTTTCGATGTGCGTGCGCTCGGTTATGTCGGCAAGACAGCCGTTTTCAACGTCGCACACGCCGCGCGCGACCGAGCCGTTCTCGGTGACGGTATTGCGCAGCTTATAGCCCACCATGGCGTACTCGCCCGGCTCGTGCTCGGCGCTGAGAAAATCATATATCGCCTTGTATGCGCCCGCGCCGTAGAAATCATCGGCGTTTATGACCGCAAAGGGACCGTCCACTACACCGCGGCAGCACATTACGGCGTGACCCGTGCCCCAAGGCTTTTCGCGCCCCGCCGGCACGGTGTAGCCCTCGGGCAGGACGTCAAGCTGCTGGTAGACGTACTTGACGTCAAAGTACTTTTCCATGCGCTGTCCCACCGCGGCCTTGAAGCTGTCGGCTATTTCGTGCTTTATGATAAACGCGATCTTGCGAAAGCCCGCTCTGTATGCGTCAAAAAGCGAAAAGTCGATTATCGCGTGACCTTCGTCGTCAACGGCGGTTATTTGCTTTAAGCCGCCGAATCTGCTGCCCATGCCGGCAGCCATTATAACAAGCGTAGGCTCTCTCATATCACTTACCGCCAAGGTCTATCTCGTTTATTCCCATTGCCACGGAGATGGCGCGGATAGCCTCGAAGGTCTTATCCTGCGCGATCGGCATGGATGCCTCCATCGCCTCCTCGGTGAATTCGCTCACCTCGTCGGGAAGCTTGACGACGGTCTCGGTTATTATATTGAACACGAAGTACTTTTCCTCGGGGTCTGCGATCTTAATGGTCAGATACAGGAACGCAAAGCCCGACCACTCCTCGGGCAGCTTGACGGAGACCTTGCCGGTCTGGTTGAGCTGAAGCTCCGCGCCCATGCCCGTGTCGAGCATGGTGTTGAGCTTTACGGTTTTGAAATCAACAAATTCTACGTTCATTTTTATTCTCCTCGTTTGCTTTTTCGTTTTTTTATTACATCGTGAGAAGGCTTATCTGCCGTCCCCGTGAGCTTATGAGCCCCTCCTCGCGCATGAGCCGCAGCTCGCGCATGAGGCTCGTTCTGTCCACGCAAAGGTAGTTTGCAAGCTGCGAAAGACTCAGCTCCGTTTCAAAGCTCGAGCTGCCCGTCTTTTCCGCAAGATACTCAAAATAGCTCAGCAGCTTTTGGCGCACGGTCTTTTTGCTTATCATATTGATGCGCAGCGCCATCATCTGTGCCTTTTTCGCCGAAAGCGCGAAAAGATTTTTCGTTATCTTCGTGTGGTGCTCGCAGGCGTTGGGGCAGCGTCCGTATACGGCGCTCATCTTGAAAAACATGACGCTGCAATCCGAATCCGCCTCCGCGACATAGCCCAGGCCGCTGTACGGCATGGTGAACACCTCGCCGAATATATCGTTCTCGCCGTAGTTTTCCAGCAGCGTATATTCGCCCTCGCTGTCAACGCAGTAAAGATGCGCCTTGCCGGATATGAGCACGCACAGGCTCTTTATCTCCGGCTCGAACACAAGTATCGTATCGCCCTTTTTGAATTTTCGCACCTCAGGACGAAAGCAGCACATCATGGCGTCAATGCTGCTGCAGCTCACGCCCTTAAATAGCTCGACATTCTGAAGTTCCACAGTCACCGCTCTCCTTTGCCGTCGAATTTTTTGATAATTATATCACATCGTTGTGGTATATACCACAGCTTTTTGCATAAAATTCCGTTAAAATAAAAATATAAACACTAATTGGGGAGGTTTACTATGTACTGCACAAGAAAAGTAACGGATGATTTGACCTGGGTCGGCGCCGATGACCGCCGCCTTGCCTGCTTCGAGGGCGTTTACGGCGTGCCCGACGGCGTTTCGTACAACTCTTATCTGCTTCAGGATGAAAAGACAGTGCTGTTTGACACGGTGGACAAGGCCGTGAGCCGCACCTTCTTCGAAAATCTCGCGCACGCGCTTGACGGACGCAGCCTCGACTATCTCGTCATCTCTCACATGGAGCCCGACCACGCGGCCACCGTTGAGGAGCTGACGCTGCGCTACCCCGAGGTCACCGTCGTCTGCAACGCGAAGATAAAGACCATGCTCGGTCAGTTCTTCACGCTTTCGGAGTCTCTCAAGTATCACATCGTTGCCGAGGGCGACAAGTTCTCCTCCGGCAAGCACGAATTCACCTTCGTCATGGCACCCATGGTGCACTGGCCCGAGGTCATGATGACCTACGACCTGACCGACAAGATCCTCTTCTCCGCCGACGCCTTCGGCACCTTCGGCGCACTGAACGGACACCTGTTCAACGACGAGGTGGACTTCTTCGCCGATTACGTTGACGAGGCAAGACGCTACTACACGAACATCGTCGGCAAGTACGGCGCTCAGGTGCAGTCCGTGCTCAAGAAAGCGGCGGGGCTCGAGCTCAACTACGTCTGCCCGCTCCACGGCTTCGTCTGGCGCAGCCACTTCGGCGATTTCCTTGAGAAGTATCTCAAGTGGAGCTCCTACACTCCCGAGGTTAGCGGCGTCATGATCGCCTACGCCTCCGTTTACGGCCACACCGAGAACACCGTGAACATTCTCGCCTGCAAGCTCGTAGAGCGCGGCGTCAAGGTCAAGGTCTACGACACCTCGGTCACGCCTGCCTCGTATATAGTCTCCGACGCATTCAGATACAGCCACCTCGTGTTTGCCTCGACTACCTATAACGCCGGCATTTTCGTCACGATGGAAAATCTCGTGAACGACATAGTCAACCACAATCTGCAAAACCGCAGGATCGCCATTCTCGAAAACGGCTCGTGGGCGGCTACGAGCGGCAAGCTCATGAAGGATCAGCTCTCCAAACTGCGCGGCACGCAGTTCATAGGCGAGACCGTCTCGCTCAAGTCCGACATAACGAATGCTCAGCTCGACGAGCTCGACGCACTTGCCGACGCAATAGCCGAGCAGCTCGTCCCCGCGCTTCCCGTCATCGCGCCCGAGCAGTCCGTGCCTGCGGCTCTCGACGTTGACAACAACGTTTTCAGCAAGTTCAGCTACGGCGTTGAGGTGCTCACCACAAACGTCGGCGGCAAGGACTACGGCTGCATCATAAACACCGCAGGTCAGGTCGCGGCTGGCGATCCTAAGAAGATAACCATCTCCGTCATCAAGAAGAACAACACCTGCGACATGGTCGCAAAGGCGGGCAAGTTCAACATCTCCATCCTCACCGAGGAGGCGCCCTACTCGCTGTTCCAGCACTTCGGCTTCCAGAGCGGACGCGATGTTGATAAGTTTGCCGATTTTAACGACACAGAGCGCACGGCAAACGGCATTGCCTACGTCACGAAGCACACTAACGCCGTACTCTCGTGCGAGGTCGTCGAGGTCGTTGACGTTGAAACTCAGGTGCTGTACGTTGCAAACGTCGTTGAGGCGAAGGTCCTCTCGGACGAGCGCAGCTGCACGTATTCCTACTATCACGCTCACATCAAGCCCAAGAAGAATCCCGCTCCCGAGCAGGGCGAGGGCTACGTCTGCAAGGTCTGCGGCTACTTCCACGAGGGAAGCGAGCTGCCCGACGATTTCGTCTGCCCGCTGTGCAAGCACGGCAAGGAGGACTTCGAGCACGTCGTTCCCGAGGTCAAGGAGCCTGTCAAGGGCTACGTCTGCACCGTGTGCGACCACTTCGTCGAATGCGACGGCGAGCTGCCCGACGACTTTGTCTGCCCCATCTGCCACCACGGCAAGGAGGACTTCGAGCCTGCCGTCAGATAAACAAAGCGCAAAAAAGCTCAGGCCGCGGCCTGAGCTTTTTGTTTTGAAGCGTTATCTGAATATGAGAATGAGCGCCGTGAAAATGATGCCGAGCACGAGCATGACGGCAAGCCCCGTTTTACCGGGCTTTTTCACCTGCACGGGCACGATGAACATCGCGCCGTTAACGAGCAGCAGCAGCGTATATGCCACGGGCATCGCACCGCCCAAAAGTCCGCGGAAGCAGTACAGCAGCGGTACGGACAGCGCCGACGAGGTTATCGGCACGCCGAGATAATGCTTGCGCTTTTCGTTCGTCTGCTGCTGGCGGGTCTCCTCGGTGACGTTATAATACGCAAGGCGGATAAGTCCCGCGAGGGCAAACAGCGCCATTATTGCGATCTGCCACCACGCATTTGCGCCGAGTCCCACGCCGATAGCCACAGGCAGCACGCCGAAGCAGACGACGTCGCTGAGCGAATCGAGCTGGATGCCGAAGCGCTTTTCCTCATCGGTGCGGTCTTTTTTCGTTCTTGCGACGATGCCGTCGAACATATCGCAAAAGCCCGAGACCATCAGGCATATGATCGCCGCGGTTATCTGACCGGTCACGGCAAAGCCGACGCCGACCGTCGAGGAGAGCATTCCTATGAAGGTCAGCCAGACCGTGTAATTATAAAATCCTATCAATTTAATTTACATCTCCGTTTTTTCTTCCGTCGCGCCGCGTCTCGGCACCTTGACTGTGTGGCAAGTATACCACACAGTTACGCCCTATTCAAGCTTTTTTCGACAAGAGCTTGACAATTGTTTGAAATGACTATGCAATTTCAAATATTTGTGGTACAATGGCGTAGGATATTTTTTGTTGGCGAGAGCCTGAGGAGGAAATATGAAGCATAGCGATGTTAAGTATGCGCAATATTTGGAGATACTGCGTGAGGAACTGATACCTGCTATGGGCTGCACCGAGCCTATCGCAATGGCGTATGCCGCGGCAAAGGCAAGACAGGTGCTCGGAAAAATGCCCGAAAAGATAGATATAGTCATCAGCGGCAATATCATCAAAAACGTCAAGAGCGTCGTCGTGCCCAACACGGGCGGCATGAAGGGCATCACCGCAGCTGTCGCGGCGGGCGTCGTTGTCGGCGATCCCGACAAGCAGCTCGAGGTGCTCGCTGACGTTAAGGCCGAGGATATTCCCAAGATAGCGGAGTTTATTTCGAATTGCGAAATGACCGTTATGAAGGCATCCAGCAGCAAGATGCTCGACATTGACCTGAGCCTGTACGCGGGCGAGGACAGCGTGCGTCTGCGCATCTGCGATTATCACACGAACATAGTGCTCATTGAAAAAAACGGCGAGGTGCTGCACGAAGCCGACGCGGACGGCGATGCCGATTCCGAAACCGACCGCAGCGTGCTCAACGTGCGCGACATCCTCGATTTTGCCGAGAGCGTCGATATTGAATGTGTGCGCGAGCTGCTTGAAAAGCAGATAGAATATAACCTTGCCATCAGCGAGGAGGGGCTGCGCGGAGAATACGGCGCGGCAATCGGCAAGACGCTGCTCGAAACGCGCGGCGACGACGTTCGCGTCAGAGCGAGAGCTCAGGCGGCGGCGGGCTCGGACGCGAGAATGAGCGGCTGCGAGCTCCCCGTTGTCATCGTCTCCGGCAGCGGCAACCAGGGCATGACCGCTTCCCTGCCGGTCGTCGTGTACGCACTGGATATGCACGCAACTCACGAGCAGCTTCTGCGTGCGCTCGTCGTGTCAAATCTTATCACCATTCACCAGAAAACGCCCATCGGCAGACTCAGTGCCTTCTGCGGTGCGGTATCCGCCGGCTGCGGTGCGGCGGCGGGCGTCGCTTGGCTCACCGAGGGCACCTACGAGGCGGTTTCGCAGACGATAAAGAACACCCTCGGCATGATCTCCGGCACGGTCTGCGACGGAGCAAAGCCCTCCTGCGCAACGAAGATCGCATCCGCCGTTGAGGCGGGGCTTCTCGGCTTTGACCTGTACGAAAAGGGCAAGGCACTGCACGGCGGCGACGGCATCCTCAAGGACGACGTCGAGCGCACCATCGAATCCGTCGGTCAGCTCGCCCGCGAGGGTATGCGCGAAACCGACGAGGAGATCCTCGACATAATGCTCGAAGAATAATTTTAAAGCGTCATGGTCAGCACTGCGCAAAGCAGTATGATCAAACAAGCAGTTAAACAATAAAACAACGTTTTTGGCGGCCTATTCCCGCTTTTAAAAATCTCGGCAGCACGAGGCTGCCGAGATTTTTAATGCTCGCGGCGCTGAGCGGTAGAGGGTATATTGAGTTCTCCTCTATACTTGGCTATCGTGCGCCGTGAGATATTAAGTCCGAGCTTGGTGAATGCACAGCGGATCGCTTCGTCGGAAAGCGGGTGCTTTTTATCCTCGCCGGAAATTAAATTTTGGAGCTGGCGTTTTATTGCGCCCGGAGTCACCGCACCACCGGCGGCTGAATTCACACCGGAAACGAAGAAGCTGCGCAGCGGCAGCAGCTTGCTTCCGAACAGAATATATTTGTCGTTGACGGCGCGGGAAACGGTTGAAATACTGCAATCAAGCTCCCGTGCTATCTCGCTCATCGTCAGAGGCTTGAGATCGGCACCGCGAACAAAGTATGCCTGCTGACGGCGTATTACGGCACTTATGAGCCTGTCAAGAGTCTTTTCGCGCTCACCGAGGCCATAGAGCACTTCCTTCGCCTCGCTCATCGACTTTCTCAGATAATCATGGGCATCTCTGTACTCGTCCCGTTTAAGCATTCCGCAGTATTCCTCCTGCAAGGATACGCGCGGGAACGCAGCGCGGTTAAGTTCAACGACAAGCTTTCCGCTCTCGCAAAGGACGGTCGCCTCAGGAATGATGTATTCCGTAGCGCTGCCGTCGCCGAAACCGCGCGACGGAATGGGGTTGAGGCTGCGGACCGTATCGACAGCTGCTTTAAGCTCTTCGTCGGAAATGCCAAGAAGGGCACGCAGCGCCGCCATATCTCCGTTTGCAAGGAGCGGGAGTCCTCTGCGCACAAGCGCAACATTGGCAGCGTTAAAGGCGCTGCCCTGTGCAAGCTGGATAAGAAGGCACTCTGAAAGATCGCTCGCGCCGACACCCGGCGGGTCAAGCATCTGGACTATGTAAAGCGCCTGACTGAGCTCAAATTCGCTCACGCCGATCATTTCACTCAGCTCCGATACGGGGCAGTCCATGTATCCCGAAGAATTAAGACAGCCTACCAGGAAACGGCACAGCCTGAGCTGGCGCTCGTTAAGCTCCTTCATCTGGCCAAGCTGATCCAAAAGATACTCGGAAAAGCTTTTCCGACTTGTATATAAATCGGTAAAATCCGCGTAGCTATCCTCTGTCTTACGCTTAGGTCCGCGGCTGAACACATCACGGACATTGACCTCGTCGCTGTCGGGCTCGTGCACCCTAGACGGCGGATACGGCTCTCCGATCGGCGGGAGCTCAACATCGAGCAAAGGATTACGCATTGAAAGCTCTTCGAGATATGACGAAAGCTCGCGGATAGGCATCTGGAGATATTGCAGCGACTGTTTGACAGACTGAGTCAGCTTTAGCTTTTGGCTTTGCTCTGTATTATGCTTTATCTTCACAGTTACCGCCGCCTTTCCGAAATGATCATACTGCTGTATGCGGGTGCTTTTAAGCAATTATAGCATATTCTATTGTATCGGCACAACAGATTTTGCTCCACTTATCCCCCCCAAAAGTAACGGCCGGCGCTATGGCTGCGCCGGTCG
>USPI01000046.1 GCA_900556535.1 uncultured Eubacteriales bacterium
GCAAAACTGCCGCTTCCCGATAGTGCGGTGCAGATTTTGCTCCGCACCCCATTGGCTCCCCTGCGTAAGGGGAGCTGTCAGCGAAGCTGACTGAGGGGTCGCTTTTTCAGAGGCGCACGGACGCAGCTGCCGATACGATAATTGCGGTGTCCCGACCGGTCACTTACGGCAAAACCGGCACAGCGGGCGACCGATGGTCGCCCCTACGAGTTGAAATCGGTTCCGACCAAGACCCTGGCAATTCGCACCACGGGAAATTGTGCTATATTAGTGCAAAAATTTTGCGCCGCACAGTGTAGGGAATTGGCTTGCCCATTCCGCTTGTGTCGGTTTCCTCCGCACTCTCCGGTCGTGCAGACGTAATAAACGTATCAGTATTGCTTCAATGCGCCTCCGGAAATCCGTGCGCTTGCACACGCATAGCTATCGGCTGTTTACTTGCCGCGGTTTTCTCCGCGCTTTCGATACCGGGACACCGCAATAAATGTATCCGTAGGCGCGTCCGTGCGCCACTAAAAATGCGCCACTAAAAATTTTACTTGTACGCAAACGTACAAGTTCAGCCCGAAAACAGCCTATGGGTGAGAGGTGATTTGCAATGAACAGAAAAAAGTCCGCCTATGCGGATAAGCTTCTCGAAAAGCTTGCGGTGTCCTCGCCGAACGACGCCGTGAAGCTGCTTTATCTCGAGGCCGGGGACATCTCCGAGCTGGAGGGGCTCGATCTTTCGCTGCTGAGCGAGATAAAACGCGGGCCGAAGGGGGAGGTGGAGCTGAAGTTCGTAAACAAGCTGGCGATCATAAGGGAGCTTATCGAGCTCAATGCCGCAGCCGCGGCGCAGCAGACGGCAAGGGACGGAGGCTTCTACGACGCGCTTGACCGCTCGGCGGCGATGCTGGGGGAAGAAAAGCAGAATGGAGTTTGATTTTTTCTCCCGCACCCAGCTCACGGCGCTTTCCTGGTGGAGCGACTCCTCGCCCTATCGTGAGCATGACGCCGTCATCTGCGACGGCGCGGTGCGTTCGGGCAAGACCCTGTGCATGGGCATATCCTTTGTGTGCTGGGCCATGCGCAGATTTGACGGGCAGGCCTTCGGCATCTGCGGCAAGGCGAAGGGCAGCATAAGGCGCAATATGCTCGAGCCGCTGCTTCCGGTGCTGCGCGATATCGGCTTTCAGGTGCGCGACCTCGTTTCCAAGGGCATCGTGGAGATAGGCTACATGGGCAGGACGAACCGATTTTATCTCTTCGGTGGCAGGGATGAGAGCTCAAGCTCGCTCATTCAGGGCGTGACCCTTGCCGGAGCGCTGCTCGACGAGGTGGTTTTGATGCCGCGCTCATTCGTAGAGCAGGCCTGCGCAAGATGCTCCGTCGGCGGCAGCAAGCTCTGGTTTAACTGCAATCCGGAAAGCCCGCAGCACTGGTTTTACCGCGAGTGGATACAAAAGGCCGCCGAAAGGCGAGCGCTGTATATCCATTTTACGCTCGAGGACAATCCTTCTTTGTCGAAAAAGATCATAGACCGCTACAAAAGAATGTACAGCGGCGATTTTTACCGCCGATTTATTCTGGGGCAGTGGGTGCTGCCCGAGGGCAGGGTGTATGACTTTTTCACCGAGGCTATGCTGTGCGATGCGCCGGAAAAATGCAGCCGACACATCGTCTCCTGCGACTACGGCACGAAAAATCCGAGTTCCTTCGGGCTTTGGGGCGAGTGCGGCGAAAGCTGGTACCGCCTGCGCGAGTACTACTACGACGGCAGGAAAAACGGCTGTCAAAAGACCGATGAGGAGTATGTCGAGGCGATGCGGGAGCTGTGCGGCGGCATCGTGCCGGAGAAGATCATCGTCGATCCCTCCGCCGCGAGCTTTATCGAGGCGCTCACCCGCGCGGGCTATCGCACCGAAAAGGCGGAAAACGACGTGCTGCGCGGCATAAGGCTGACCGCATCCTATCTCAAGAGCGGGCGTATCAGGATATGCAGGGGCTGCACCGACGCGTTGCGCGAGTTTTACGAGTATCGCTGGGACGAGCGCTCGGGCAGGGAGGCTCCCGTGAAGCAGCACGATCACGCAATGGACGATATTCGCTACTTCGCCGCAGGCATCACAAGATCCGCACGGAGCATAGGCGCAGTGTGGGTAGAAAGGTAGGAACATGAAACTATTTTCAAAACAGAAGGCGGCACTGCCGGTCACGCAGATACGCGGCGGCGAAAAGCATCCGTTCTCCCTTCTGGACGGCTATGTGCCGCTGGGCAGCACCGAAACCCGGCTCTACCGCATGATCCGTGAGGCGGTGCCGGTGGTGGACGCCGCGATACTGAAGATCGTGAGGCTCACCGGCGGCTTCGAGGCACGCTGCACGGATAAAAAAGCGCAGGCGGAGCTCAACGAGTTCATAAAAACGGTGAACGTCGGCAGGGGTCAGGTGGGGCTTGATAACTTTCTTACCGCGTATCTCGACTCCATGATAACCTGCGGCAGCGCGGTCGGCGAGATCGTCGTGCGCGGCAACCGCGACATTGAGGCGGTTTTGTGCGGAAACGTTGCCGAGGTGCAGGTGCGCGAGGGCGAAAGCCCCTTGAATTTCGAGCTGTGCAGCACGGACGAGAGTGGCTGCATCGTGCCGTTCAAGTATCAAAATCTGCTGCTGTTTACGCCGTTTAACCCCGAATCGGACTCCCCCTACGGCGTGTCCATGCTGCGCAGCATGCCGTTTTTGTGCGGGATACTGCTGAAAATATACCAGTCGCTCGGAGTCAATTGGGAGCGCGCGGGCAATGTCAGGTTTGCGGTCATCTATAAGCCGCAGGGCGACGTTATCGACCGCTTCTCGGCTCAGGAGCGGGCGCAGCAGATAGCCTCGGAGTGGTCGGCGGCGATGCAGAGCGGCAAAAGCGGCGCGGTGCGCGATTTCGTCGCGGTGGGCGACGTGGACATCAAGGTCATTGGCGCGGATAACCAGATACTCGACAGCGAGGTGCCGGTGCGTCAGATACTCGAGCAGCTCATAGCCCGCACGGGCATCCCGCCGTTTCTGCTCGGTCTCAACTGGTCAACGACGGAGCGCATGAGCGCGCAGCAGGCGGATCTCATGACCAGCGAGCTCGGCGCCATTCGCCGCAGCGTGACTCCGGTGCTCGAAAAGATCTGCCGAATGTGGCTGAGTATGCACGGCTATGCCTGCGGTATGCACATCGAGTGGGAGAGCATCAACCTTCAGAATGCGGTGGAGGAGGCAAAGGCGCAGCTTTACATCGCGCAGAAGGAAAAAATCTATTGGGAAGAAGGAAAAAGCAAGAATGAAGATCATTAAAGACGGTTCGGCGGTGGCTTCATGCTGCACCGGCGAGGAGCTTTCGGCAATAAACGCCTTTGCCAAGACAGAGCTTCGCGCCGAGGATGTTTACACCTTTTCGGTGCTGCTTTGCGACAACGAGGTAGACCGCGACTGCGAGCGATTTTCGGTGGCGACACTGCGCGAGCTGGGCGAGCTTTTCGTCGGCGCGACCGGCATCTGCGACCACGACTGGCGCAGCGATAATCAGGTCGCGCGAATTTACAGAACGCAGCTCGTTACCGAAAAGGGCAGGACCACGACCTGCGGCGAGGACTACGTTTACCTCAAGGGCTACGCGTATATGCTGCGCACCGAGGCAAACGCGGAGCTCATCGCGCAGATAGACGGCGGCATCAAGCGCGAAACGAGCATAGGCTGCTCGGTCGCAAAAAGCATTTGCAGCATATGCGGCTCGGAGCTCGGACAGTGCAGCCACGTTAAGGGCAAGAGCTACGGCGGCAAAACATGCTGCGCGATACTCACGGGCGCGGTCGACGCATACGAATGGAGCTTCGTTGCGGTACCCGCGCAGCGCAGTGCGGGCGTTATCAAGAGCTTCGTCGAGACCGAGGCGGGCAAAGGCTACGCCGCGGAGTACGAGGCGCTGGAAAAGTCGGCGCAGCTCGGCAGAAAGTATCTTGAGGACCTTCGCAGGGAGGTGCTCAGGCTCAGCCTCGTGTGCGGTGACGGAATGCACCCCGCGCTCGAAAAGAGCGTAGGACATATGCAGGAGGACGAGCTGTGTGAGCTCAAGGCTGCGCTCGAGCGCGCCTCGCTCAAGCTCTATCCGCCTCTTACCCAGCTTCCGGGTAAGGGCGAGGTCACCGGCTTTGCCGGAGAGGAATATATCATTTGATCTTATAGGAGGACAAAAAATGAAAGTAAGTTTTGAAGGCGTCGGAGAGCAGGTGCTCTCCTTCGGTAAGGCAGAGGGCGTAAACAAGGGCAGCCTCGTGAAAATCGGCGCAAACGCAAGCGTATCCGCCTGCGCTGCGGGCGATAAATTTGCCGGCGTGTGCATTAACGCGGACAGTGCCTTTGCCGAGGTGCAGACCGCGGGCTACGTTGAGCTCGGCTACACCGGCACCGCGCCCGCGCTCGGCTACGCAAATCTCGCTGCCGCAGACGCGAACGCAGTAAAGGCTGACAGCACCGGCCGCGAGTACCTTGTCATCAAGGTAGACACCGCCGCCGCAAGGGTCGGCTTTATCATCTGAGGAGGAATGGAAAATGGCATATAATTTTAATGAGATAAAGCTCGAGAAGGGTATGTATTCCGAGGCAGGACGCACCTTCGAGCAGACACTTGAGGCTCTTGACCCCAACGAAAACTACAAGGGCACTCCCTACGAGGGCATGGACGCATTCCAGCGCCAGCTCAAGAGATTTGACATCAAGGTGCGCGGTGCGGGCAGCGATGTTGTCGAGAAGTTTTTCTCCACCACCGAGTCCGCCGTGCTGTTTCCCGAATACGTCTCCCGCAGCGTAAAGGCGGGCATGGAGGAGGGCAATATCCTGCCGTCCATTACCGCCACCGTCACCCGCTTTGACGGCATGGACTACCGCTCCATTTATTCCGCCGCCACCGCGGACGACAAGAGCCTGCGCTACGTGGGCGAGGGTGCCGTTATCCCGCAGACCGAGATACGCGCGTCCGACCATCTCGTCAGCCTCAAAAAGCGCGGCAGAATGCTCGTTGCGTCCTATGAGGCGATCCGCTTCCAGCGTCTTGACCTGTTTTCCGTCATGCTGCGCCAGATCGGCAGCCAGATCATGCGTATGCACCTTGAGGACGCGATCGACGTCATCACAAACGGCGACGGCAACTCCAACGCAGCTGCGGCCTTCAAGGTCGGCGACGGCACGATAGGCGGCACCGCAGGAAGCCTGAACTACGCGGAGTTGCTCAATTTCTGGAACTGCTTTGACCCCTACACCATGAACACCATGCTTGCGGCACCCGACGTCATGATGAAGATACTCAGCTGCTCCGTGTTCCAGAATCCCCTGACGGGTCTCAATTTCCAGGGCACCGGCGAGCCGGGCAATCCCCTCGGCGCAAAGCTCATTCGCTGCTCTGCGATGCCTGCGGGCACGGTCATCGGTCTTGACAAGGGCTACGCTCTTGAGATGGTCACGGCAGGCGATGTGAATGTCGAGTACGACCGTCTCATCGACCGTCAGCTCGAGCGCGCCGCCATCACCAGCATCTCCGGCTTTGCAAAGCTCTACACCGAGGCCTCCAAGGTCCTCAAGGTCTGATAAAAAACAAGGAGGCGGGGCATCAGCCCCGTCTCCACTTCGGAGGTATGATATGAAAAATACTGATCTGAATATTGAAAACAGGGCGTCGTGCCTGCTCGGTCGGCAGCTTGAGGCGCATGACGAACAGCTGCTGCGGCAGCTTTGCGCGGATGCGCAGGCGCAGCTCAAAACGAGACTGCGGCGCGGCGTGAACGCCGAGGATATTGCCGATGTGTTTGAGGGTGCGTGCGCTCTTTACGCGGCGGCGATGCTTCTCGAACTCAAGGGCGGCGGCGTGAGCGGCTTCACGGCGGGCAGAGTCTCGGTGCAGCTCGGAGGCAAGGCTCCGGAGACTCTGCGCCGTCAGGCGATGGATATGCTCGCTGCCTACACCGATGCGGGCGGCTTTGAATTTGTGGGGGTGTCGTGATGAGTGCAGCACAGCTTGTGATCCAAAACTACGGTGAGAGCATCACCGTCGGCGGCAGTGCGGGGCGCGGCTTCATTGCCTGCCTTGACCCCGACAGTGCGGTTTCTCACAAAAAGCATCTCGCGCCGGGCGTCGCAAACTGCTCAAAATACAGGCTCATAACCGATATGCGCAGCGTTTCCGAGGGCGCTGCGGTCGTTTGCGGCGGCAGGGAATACCGCGTTCTGCGCGTTGAGCCGGTGAGTATTTTCGGCGCATTTTCGCATAACGAGTGCGTTTTGTGCCTGAAAGGGGGCGCGGTAAATGCTCCGTAACATCGCAAAAACGCTCGCAAGGCAGCTCACCGACGCGGGCATAGACGCGGTCACGGCGTTTGACGGCTCGGTGCTCAACGAGAGCAGAGCCTTCGTATGCGTGGCTGTCGAATCTGCACGCATAAGCTCGGCAGGGCTCGGCGGCTATATCGGAATATGCACCGAAAACGGCGAAATTAAGGAAATGTACGGCGACAGGGCGGAGCTGGTGCTCGCACTCGACGTTTACGCTCCGACCTCGGCGTATGAAAAATGCGATGAGCTCTCGGAAAAGATGAGGGGCGCGATCGTCGGTGTGCCGTCGCTGACGGTGTCGGAATTTACGGCGGCGGGCGTGGGCTATGACGAGGCAAGCTCCATGCTGCGCGCACGCTGCACCGCAAAATGCTCGGCATATATCGTGCGCAGAAAGTGCGGCAGCGGGCTTGACGATTACGAATTGGAGGGCTGCGAATGACGATGCTAAAAGCTGCGCCGAGCGAGTCCTCGGTCGTGAGAATAAACGGAGCGCCGCTGTCGGCGGTGACGGTAGTGAGCGAATACGAAAGGCGCTCGGAGAAAACCGTCACGGGCTTCGGTGACTCGCAGCCGTCGGCGACGGTCGCATTTAATACCGGCTACTATATCGAGCTTGAGCGCGTCTGTCCCGTGTGCGCCGGTGCGCAGCTTAAGCTTAACGAGCCGTTCACTCTGCAAGTGAGTGCGTGGATATATTCCGGCTGCCGCTGTACCGATTTCGGCAGCGTCAAAAAGCCAGACGGCACGGAGATCCAGAAAATAAAAATAACAGCCATCGGCAGGCGGGAGGCGCAGAATGGATAAGGAAAACGAGCTTTTCGAGCTGCGCTCATATGTTGCCGACTCCGACGGCGCGAACTTTGACAGCAGCCGCCTTTTCGTCGTGCATCGGCGCGATATGTCCTTCGTGTCGGAGTATTTCCGCCGCGATTCGCGCAGATACGACAACGGCTTTGAGATATTTTAGGAGGTAATACAATGCTTGCACCAATGCAGTACAGAAGCTTCGTGTGGCCGAATAACCCCTCGACGTTTGAGATAGAATACCGCCGCACCATGCACAGCTACAAGCTGCCGTTTTCGGGCTACGTCGTGCAAAATCTCGGACTTCAGAACAAGATAATCCGCGGCACTGGCGAGTTTGTCGGACCCGATGCGTACGACACGTTCAAGCGCCTTGCGGAGCTGTTTGAGGAAAACAAGGGCGGCAGACTCATCCACCCCATATGGCCTGAAATGTACGCCCATTTCGCAAAGCTCAGTCTGCGGCAGGAGCCGAAGGAGGACTATATAAGCTACAGCTTTGAGTTCTGGGAGTATAAGGGCAGTAAATTCGAGGATCTCGCGGACGAGATGGACAAGACCGATTACAGCGACCTCGGCAGTCAGGTGCTCGGCGCGCGCTATTACGTCGTTGCGCAGGAGGGCATGACGCTGCGCCTGATAGCGGAGGAAAAATCAGTTTCGCTGCAGCTTCTTGAGGAGGTAAACCCCACGATAACTAACCCGGATGAGGTGCTGCGGATAGGACGCCTTTTGAGATTGAGGTGATAGCGTGAAGGGATATATTATCGATAATTCCGGCGCGGCGACCGAGCTGCCCGAGTTTCTTTCATGGGACGTCTGCCACGGCGTCGGCGAGCCCTGCGACTGGTTTGAGGTGAGCTTTATTTACTATGCCTCCCAGCTTCCCGTGCTCCGCGCGAAAAACCGCAATTTCACGGTGTTCACGGGCGTAATTGACGAATACTCCGTCAGCATCGACAAAAACGGCTGCGTCGTGACACTGTCGGGACGCGGGCTTGCGGCGCTTCTTTTGGATAACGAGCTGCCCGCGCAGGACTGCGGTGCTTTGAGCAGCCCCGTGATGGTGAGTAAATTCATAACGCCCTACGGGATAAGCGGCGTCAAAACGGGTCCAGTCACCTCCGTTGACGGCTTCAGCGTCCGCACCGGCGAGAGCGCATGGAGCGCGGTGAGGCGATACTGCCGCTACGCATGGAACACCGTGCCGTATTTCACCACCGACGGCAAGCTCATACTCAGCGGCGCGGCTGGGCTTGAAATCTCGGTCGATGCCTCGAAGGACGCGGCGAGCATCGCGCTTACCGACGAGCGCTACGGCATCATATCCGACATTACCGTCCGAAACCGCGTCACCAGCACGAGCTATACGAAGAAAAACGAGCCCTTTATTGCGCGCGGCGGAAAAAGCCACCGCGAGATGACGGTGCCGAAGAACGCGGGCGCGGATGCCGCGCGGTATAACGCCGACTATCAGATCGCCGAGTCGCAGCGCGGGAAAAAGTACATAAAAATGACGCTGACGCAGCAATTTGCCTGCTTTCCTGCGGATATTATTAGGCTCACGGCGGAAAAGCTCGGTGTAAGCGGCTCGTTTTCCGTCATATCGAGCCACTGCTGGGCGGATTCGATGAGCGCGGGTACGATAGTGACACTGGAGGTGTGAGAATGTGGCTTTCGGAAATTAAGCGCAGGGGCGAGAGCAGCGGCACGCTGCCGGAGATAAGCTTCACGCCCGAGGGAGATATTAACCTCGAGACCGCCGCCGCGCGCATTTGCATAAAAAACGGCGGGCAGATAGTCATCGAGGGCACCGTGACCGTAAACGGCAAAAATATTTAGAAAAAATATATAGAAAAAACGAAAAACGAAAAACGAGCGTACCCGAAGTGGGTACGCTCGTTTTGTTAA
>USPI01000047.1 GCA_900556535.1 uncultured Eubacteriales bacterium
CCTAAAGACCCGACGCACCGGAACGCCCGCCCGGAACGGCTGCGCCGTCCCGGAGCGTGGGCTGACAAGCTCGGCAAGGGCGTAGCGCGCAGGACAGCTTTCGCGCTCTGCCTCGGGCAGAGCTTCCTTTACCTGCTCCCAATGGCGCTTCGCCGCCGCAAGGCTGTGGTTTCCGTCGCCCATCGCAAAAACGATGGCGTTATCGGCGCTGCCGTATTTTTTAATAAGCTCCGACTCATCACCAAGGTGCTCCGCCGCCGCTTCGACCGCGTCGTTATCCTCAACGAGCCAGCCGCTTATCCTGCCGCCGTTTTGCATGAGCTCAAAATCATACACAGGCTCACCCTTTTTGACGGCGGAAAACACGCTGTTTTCGGGGTCGTCCATGAATATCATGATATGCGGCATCTCAAGCGGCGCATTTTTTCTTATCTTGACGCGCGGCGGAAGTCTGTCCTCGACGGTGTGCTCCGTGGCTCGCACGGGGCTGTGCGTGCCTTGCGTCCAATCATAGGCCTCAAGGTCGAACATACCCATTATGCCGCGGCGCACAGCTCCGCTTTTGAGGGTACGCTCAAGGTAGATATAGCTGTTCGGGTACCTGCAAAACAGGCCGCTGTCAAGATACTCCTGCATGACGGCATTGATCTTAACGCTCTCCGCCTCGGGGTCCTTCGTGCCAAGCTCCGCCTCGGGCAGTATCATATGCAGCGTAGACGGCGCAGCTCCGACAATTTCGCGCACCTGCTGCCAATACTCCGGCTCAGAGGTGAACTGGTCGCAGGCAACGACGCTCCATTTGTGCATATCGCAGTCGGGGATAAGTATGTCCGCGGGTCTGAATATCTTCATTTACAGCACCTCCAGCGCTATCTGAGTCCATGTTTCCATGCTGTCGTAGTTTTTCCGCAGCTCCGACGGCGTCATCCACAGACCCTCGAGCTTTTCGGTCTCACGCACACTGACCTCGCCCTGCACGGGCAGAATGAAGCATGCGCCGAGATGGACGCTGCCGACGGCGTTGGAGTCGTCGTTTATAAAGCCGCATGGCGTGAGCTCACCGTGGGCGGTCAGCTCGACCTCCTCGTTTATCTCGCGCCAAAGTCCGCGCATGAGAAGATCGCCCTTTTCGTCAACGGGGTTGATATGCCCGCCGATGCCTATCGATATTTTTCCGTGCAGACGCGCCTCGCCGCCCTTATTGAGCCTGCGCGTAACGAAAACCTCATCGCCGCGGCGCAGGATGACATAGGGGATGATCTGCTTAAAGTCGCTTCTCTCCTCCGCCTCGGGGCGCGGCATGAATTCATGCTCGGCCATGATGACGGAGAAAATTTCGTCCGCATTTTCGTGGATAAGACCGTTTCTGCCGGATATGAAGCGCTCGATTTTATCGCGCCTTACAACCAATACCTGTTCCATTACTCTTCCCACTTTGCCGATCTCTCGACTGCCTTGAGCCACTTTTTGTGAAGCGCCTGAGCCTCCTGCAGGTCCATATCCGGCTCAAAGATGCGGTCGGACTCGCGGATGCTGCTGATATCGTCGATATTTTTCCATACTCCGACGGCAAGACCGGCAAGGAACGCCGCGCCGAACGCCGTTGTTTCGATCATCTTGGGACGGTCGATGGGCTTACGCAGTATATCGGACTGGAACTGCATCATGAAGTTATTGACCGATGCGCCGCCGTCAACACGCAATACGGAAAGCGGCTCGCCTGCGTCGTCCTCCATAGCGTCGAGCAGATCCTTTACCTGATATGCAATGCCCTCCAGCGCGGCACGGGCGATGTGTGCCTTCGTGGAGCCGCGCGTTAAGCCGACAATTGCTCCGCGCGCGTACATATCCCAGCGCGGTGCGCCGAGACCCGTGAATGCCGAAACGAGGTATACTCCGCCGTTATCCGGAACGGAGGTCGCAAGAGCCTCGCATTCGGAGCTTGTCGCAAGAAGGCCGACCTCGTCGCGCAGCCACTGAATAGAGCTGCCTGCGTTAAACACGCTGCCCTCAAGGGCGTAAGTCGTCTTGCCGTCAATGCTCCATGCGACGCTCGTCACAAGACCGTTTACGCTGCGCACAGACTGGTCGCCGGTGTTTAGAAGTGTGAAGCAGCCGGTGCCGTATGTGTTCTTCGCCTGACCCTTTTTAACGCAGCCCTGACCTATGAGTGCCGCGGCCTGGTCACCTGCCGAGCCGCACACGGGTACTCCCACGAGAGCTTCAAGACCGGTTATTCCGGGCGCGACCTTACCGTATATCATCGACGACGGCACGGGCTCGGGCAGCATGGACATGGGGATACCGAGCTTTTTGCAAAGCACCTCGTCCCACTTGAGCTCGTTTATGTCAAAAAGCATCGTGCGTGAGCAGTTGGAGTAGTCCGAAACATGGGCTTTGCCGCCGGTGAGATTCCAAATGAGCCACGAATCGACGTTGCCGAACAGCAGCTCGCCGCGCTCGGCACGCTCTCTTGCACCCTCGACGTTATCGAGGATCCACTTGATCTTGGTGCCGGAAAAATATGCGTCGATAAGAAGTCCAGTCCTATCGCGGACGTAATCGCCAAGCCCCTCGGCTATGAGAGCATCGCAGATGGACGCAGTTCTTCTGCACTGCCAGACTATGGCGTTATACACCGGTTCGCCCGTTTTCTTATCCCAAACGATAGTGGTCTCGCGCTGGTTGGTGATACCGATGCCGGCGATATCCGTGGGCGAAAGCTCGCTCTTTTCATACGCCTCAGCAAGCGCCCTGAACTGAGTTTCGAGTATCACCATAGGATCGTGCTCGACCCAGCCCGGCTTGGGATATATCTGTGGGAAGGGGTACTGCGCGATAGTCACCGGTGCTCCATTTGTGTCAAAGACGATCGCTCTCGAGCTGGTGGTGCCCTGGTCGAGAGCTACAACATAACCGTTCATATGCTTACCTCCGTGCTAATAGCATTGCATTTTTCTGTTATTATGCTATAATAAACTCATAACAACATCATAACACATCCGGAGGAATATTTCCATGCCTACTTTCAACGATTTTTATTTTGATTCGAGCACCGGCGAAAATCGCATCCATGTCAGACGCTGCGTTCCCGATGTCCCCATGCGCGGCGTCGTCCAGATAATCCACGGCATCGCCGAGCATATCGAGCGCTACGACGATTTCATGGCGTTTTTGGCGGAAAACGGCTTCGTAGTCGTGGGCACCGACCACCTCGGTCACGGCAAGAGCATCGAAAAGCCCGAGCAGAAGGGCTTCTTTGCCGCAGAAAACGGCTGGGACTATGTCGTGCGCGACGAGGAGATACTGCGCAAGGCGATGAAAAAGACCTACCCCGGCGTACCCTTTATTCTTTTCGGTCACAGCATGGGCAGCTTTATGGCCCGCACTCATCTCATACGCTACCCCGGCGCATTTGACGCAGCGATCATAAGCGGCACCGGCAACCAGGGCGCAGCTCTCGTAAACGGCGGCCATTTCATGGGCAGCCTCGTCACCGCGTTCAAGGGCGCACATCACTACAGCAATTTCCTCAATAACCTTGCCTTCGGAAGCTATAACAAGAACTATGCAAACGCTCGCACTGAGTTTGACTGGCTCACCAGAAACGAGGAAGCGGTAGATAAATACATAGCAGACCCCCTGTGCGGCTTCGTCCCCACCTGCAGCCTGTTCAGAGACATGATGACCGGCGTTAAATTCATCACCAACGTCAAAAATCTTGAGGCGATGGATAAGGATATGCCCGTTTACTTCATGTCCGGCGATATGGACCCCGTCGGCGAATGCGGCAAGGGCGTTCAGCGCGCTTACGATAACTTCAAAAAGGTCGGCATGAAGGACGTCACCATGAAGCTCTACAAGGACGGACGCCACGAAATGCTCAACGAGATCAACAACAAGGAAGTCTACGGCGATATTCTCGCGTGGATAAACGACAAGATCTGATAACTCAAGGCATGTTAAAAAGCACCCCGATCGGGGTGCTTTTTTTGCTGTCGTTATCTTCTCATTTCGCGGTTGCGCAGGAAGTTCATCATGCCGTCCTGCATATAATCGAGCTGCGAGAGCAGCTTTCCAGCTCCGTGGGCTGCGCAGGCTATGGGGTCATCGACTATCATGGTCTTTATCTCCGTGCTGTGTTCGATCATCTTGTCAATGCCGTAGAGCATACTGCCGCCGCCGGAGAGTATTATTCCGTTCACGCCGAGGTCGCCGGTAAGCTCGGGCGGGGTGCGCTCAAGGACGGAATGGACGTTCTCGAGGATGAGCCGTGCAGGCTCGCGCAGCACCTCGATAAGCTCCGCCGCAGTTACCGTGACGGTCTTGGGCAGTCCCTTTACGAGGCAGCGGCCCTTGACCTCCATGCTCTCGGGAGCATCGGGGCGCGGGAGCAGACCGCCTATACTTATCTTCACCTCTTCGGCGGTCATCGCACCGATAAGGACGTTGTGTTTTTTCTTAATATAGCGGATTATCGCCTCGTCAAAGCTGCTGCCTGCAATTTTTATGGACTCGCACTCGGCTACGCCGCCCATGGTAACAACGGCGATTTCAGTCGTGCCGCCGCCGATGTCAATGACCATATGTCCGTCGGGCTTTTTGATGTCAACGCCCGCGCCTATCGCGGTCGCGACCGCGGTTTCGACAAGGTAGACCTTGCGCGCTCCCGCCTCGACCGCAGCGTCAAGCACGGCGCGCTCCTCAACGCCCGTTATGCTGCTCGGCACACACATGAGAAGCCTCGGCTTAAAGAGGCTGAACGAGGTTATACGGCTGACAAGCTCACGCAGCATGAGCGCCGACATATCATAGTCGGAAATGACACCGTCTCTGATCGGGTGAATGGCAACTATATTCGCGGGGGTGCGGCCGAGAGTTTTCTTGGCCTCCTCGCCTATCTTGAGCATTCTGTCCTTTTCCGGATCGTTTCTCGTCTTATTGAGCGCAACGACCGTCGGCTCACGCAGGACAAGTCCCTTGCCCTGAACGAACACAAGAGTGTTCGAGGTTCCCATATCAACAGCTATATCTCTTTCGTATATGACCATATTCCGCTCCGATCCGCCGTGCTCAGGCGCACGGCATGGTAGTATTTATTATTCTATCCACTTTCTTTTTCGCTCAATCCCCGCTGCGAGCCAAAGTAGCCGCCATGACCGACCTTGCACCGCTCTTTTTCAGCACTCGCGCCGCCTCGCTCAGAGTTGAGCCCGTGGTAACGACGTCGTCTATGAGAAGGATGTACCTCCCACTCACGTCAGCGTCCGGCAGGAGCGCATACACTCCCGCGACATTTGCGGCACGCTGCTTTGCGTCGCGCGTTTTCGATTGCGCCTTATTATCGCGCACCTTCCTAAGCAGCGGCGCACACGGCACACCGACTGCCGCGGATATCTCCTGCGCCAAAAGCCGCGCCTGATCGTAGCCGCGCTTTCTCAGGCGTTTCCTGCTGAGCGGTATCCATGATATCACATCAATACCGCCGCAATCAAGATTATTTTCGACACATTCCGCCATCATCGCACCGAAGCGGCGGCTGTATGCACGGCAGCCGTAGAATTTATACCTGTGCACGGCATCGCGCACGCTGTCCTTATAATACAGCGGCGAGACGCATTTTTCAACGAATGGCAGCTTCTGATAAATGCTGTCGCCCTTAGTGTAGGGCAGCTTTCTCTCGCACTCAAGGCAAATATCCGTATCCTTGAGCACGCTGTCGCAAAACACGCAGCGCCACGGATACAAAAGCGCGGCAAGCTTATCAAGAATTTTCATCGGCAAGTCTTATGCGCAGGGCGCTGTACCGTCTGGACTGCTTGTGATTATCTATCATTCGGTTTGCAACGCTGTCGTCGCCGACCATGATGAGAAGCTCCTTTGCGCGCGTCACGGCGGTGTATAATACGCCGCGGGTCAGCAGCATCTGAACACCCGGATTGAGAGCAAGAATAACGGCGCGGTACTCGCTGCCCTGCGATTTATGCACTGTCAGCGCCCATGCGTGCTCAATTTCGCCGAGCATCTCAAAGCCGTAGCGCGCGGTCTTGTCCTCATAGTCCACGGTGATGCTCTCCTCGGCTGTGTCAATATCGGTTATGGTGCCGATATCGCCGTTATACACGCCCGTTCCGCTCTGACCGTTTTTGCCCTTCCAGACTATATCGTAGTTGTTTTTCGTCTGAATGACGCGGTCGCCTGTTCGGAATATCACGTCGCCGAAGGGCTTTTCCTTCTTCCCCTCCGCGGGCGGGTTAAGCGCCGCCTGAAGGCATTTGTTGAGATTTACAGTGCCGGTCTCCCCTTTTCGGCTCGGTGACAGCACCTGTATCTGATACGACGGTATCTTCATATTCTCCGGCAGACGGCGGCGGCAGAGTTCAACGATGGTCTCAACGCAAGAGCCGCCCTGAAGCCTGCGCAGGCGGAAGAAATCTCCGCTGTTTTCGTTGAAATCGGGGTGCTCGCCGCGATTTATCATGTGAGCGTTGCGCACGATCCGGCTGTCGGCCTTCTGGCGGAATATCTCCGTAAGGCGCACGGCGGGCACGACGCCGCTGCGTATCATGTCCGAAAACACGTTTCCAGGCCCCACCGACGGAAGCTGGTCCGCGTCGCCGACAAGCAGCATTCTGCAATTGGGCTTGAGGGCCTTTAATATGGCGCTCATGAGCGTTATGTCAACCATTGAGCATTCGTCTATGATAAGTGCGTCGCAGGCGAGCTTGTCGTCCTCGCCCTTGCCGAAAACGACGGTCTCGCCGTCCTCGGACATTTTTGCTCCGAGCATACGATGGATGGTAGACGCCTCCATGCCGCACAGCTCGCTCATGCGCTTGGCGGCTCTGCCCGTGGGTGCGGCAAGATACGTATCGAGGCCGAGCTCATCATAAAGAGCGAGAACGGCCTTGAGGATCGTGGTTTTTCCCGTGCCCGGACCGCCTGTTATGATGAGAATATTGCTCGCTGCGGCAAGGCTTATCGCCTCGCGCTGCATGGGAGCGTATTCTATACCGCCCATACGCTCAAGGCGGGCGATCAACGGCTCGACACGAATACCCTTGCCAGCGGGAGACGCGCACATTGCTTTAATGCGCTCGGCGGTGCAGGTCTCGGCATCGTAGAGCGAAGCGAGGTAACAGGCCTCGAGCCCCGCGACGGTGTCGCAAACGATCTCCCTCGTTTCGCTGAGCTTATCTATCGCCTCGTGAGCAAGCTCGGGCGAGACGCCTATAAGCTGAGAGGTCGCTGCGGCGAGCTTTTCGCGCGGGATAAAGCAGTGTCCGTTGCCGGAATTATGGATAAGCTCAAACACGACAGCAGCGCAGACGCGGTTGAGGCTGTCGCCGTCAATGCCGAGAGAAAGCGCAAACGAGTCCGCCTCGGCAAAGCTCGCGCCGATGTGCGCCGAGGCGAGTATGTACGGATTTTCGTGCACGACCTCAATAGCCGAGCTGCCGTAGAACTTGAACATTCTGAGCGCAAATATGGGCTGGATACCGTATGAGCACAGAAACTCGGTCAGACGGCGCACACCCGACTGCTTTTTAAAGCCCGCGCTTATATCTTTTGCCTTGTTGCTGCTTATGCCCTTTATCTGTGCAAGCTTTTCCGGCTGCATTTCGAGCACATCAAGCGTTCTGTCGCCGAATTTATCGACTATGAGAGCCGCAGTCGCAGGGCCGATGCCGCGCACCGCGCCGCCTGCAAGATAGTCATATATCGCGTCCGGTGAGGTAGGCAGAGTGCGGCTGCACTGCTCGATCTTGAACTGCCGCCCATGCTGCGCGTGAGTAGTCCATGAGCCCTCTGCGGATATCATCTCGCCCGCAGCGATATACGGCAGACAGCCGACAGCGGTCGTAAGCTGCCCGTCGTCAAGCTCGACGCGCACCACGGCATAGCCGTTTTCGTCGTTTTTGAATATTACGGCCGCGATGCTGCCGTTTATCTCGCTCAGTTCCTGCATACTAACCTTCCTCTGTGTATTCCACGCATCCGTACTGCGATTTGAATTTGTTCGCCACGCTTCGCGTCGTGTCGTCCGGTGCTATTGCAACTATGCCGATGTCGGCCTTGAGAGTGCCGTTTTCGCGCAGCCATATGAGACTGCGCAGGGTGTATTCAAGCTCGGGCTCGGGGCCGTCCACGCTGAGCGTTATGCTCGCGCGGGTGCTGCCTCCGAACTTAACGGGCGTGAGCAGCAGCCCCTTGACAGACCATATGATGAGCCAAAGCAGCACCGCCGCCGCAAAGCCCGCGGCAAAGCAAACAGTCATTTTGATCCCTCCCGAATTATTCTACGGGAAAGACGCTCGGACTGTTAAAGTATCTTTTTGAGAAACTGCCCGGTGTAGCTCTCGGGAGTCTCTGCACACTGCTCCGGAGCACCGGCAAAAACGAGTGTGCCGCCGCAGTCGCCGCCCTCGGGACCGAGGTCGATTATATAGTCGGCAGTCTTGATGACGTCGAGATTGTGCTCGATTATTACAACGGTGTTGCCGACATCGGCAAGCTTATCTATGATGTGCAGCAGCTTGTGCACATCCGCCATGTGAAGCCCCGTGGTGGGCTCATCAAGGATATACACCGTTGAGCCCGTGCTGCGGCGCGAAAGCTCGGTCGCAAGCTTCACTCTCTGCGCCTCGCCGCCCGAGAGCGTCGTGCTCGACTGGCCGAGGCGGACATAGCCGAGTCCGACCTCATACAGAGTATCGAGCTTCGACTTGAGCTTGGGCAGATTTTCAAAGAACGAGCACGCCTCCTCGACCGTCATGTCGAGAACGTCGCTGATGTTCTTGCCCTTATAGCGCACCTCAAGCGTTTCGCGGTTATATCTCTTGCCCTTGCACACGTCGCAGGGCACATAAACATCGGGAAGAAAGTGCATCTCGATCTTCTGGACACCGTCGCCCTTGCAGGCCTCGCAGCGTCCGCCCTTGACGTTAAAAGAAAATCTGCCCGCGCCGTAGCCGCGCAGTCTCGCATCCTCAGTCGAGGCGAAGAGCTCGCGGATGTCGTTAAACAGTCCCGTGTAGGTCGC
>USPI01000048.1 GCA_900556535.1 uncultured Eubacteriales bacterium
GTTATATGAGTATAGCCAAAAAATTCAGCGCATCACTCGTGTTCGCTGTCTGTCTGCTGTTTGTGCTCCTCTGCGGATATGCCTCCGCGGACGAGAGCGATACCGGCGCGGAGCTTGAGGAAGCTCCGGTGTATGTTGACGGACTGCTTTCATGCCGCGGTTATCGCATCGGCGATGACACCTACGTTTCGTTTGAAGCGGCCTGCGCCGTCCTTGGCTACGACGCCGTTTTTGACTACGACAAAGAGATAGATAAGTTGACCGTCGAGGTCGCCGGCATTGAGATAACGGTCGGCTGCGCAGATGAGTATATGTGCGCAAACGGCAGATATATTTATCTGCCCGACGGGTATAGGGAAGTCGAAGGCTCGTTCGTCGTGCCCACGGAGGCACTGGCGAAGATATTCACTCTCACATATCAGTGGGACGAAAAGCTTGGGGCCATCAACTTCATAACAGCAGACGAACAGATCCTCACGAGCGGTGACGAGTACTACAATGAGGACGATATCTACTGGATGAGCAGGATCATAACCTGGGAGTCCGGTAACCAGCCCATTGCGGGTCAGATCGCGGTGGGCAATGTCATTTTAAACCGCGTCGGCGACAGCCGCTTCGGGCAGACCGTGAAGGACGTCATCTTCCAGCCCGGTCAGTTCTCGGTCGTGTCGAGCGGCGCAATTAACGGCCAGCCCTACGCGATAAGCGAGATCTGCGCAAAGCTCGTTTACGAGGGCTACAACACCGTCGGCAATGCTCTGTTTTTCCAGACCGGACGGTACTGGGGCAGCAGCATGATAAAAACGACTTGGGTAGCGAAGATAGGCGACCACAATTTCTTTATGTGATTGCCAAGCCGAATTGGATATGTTAGAATGAGTTGGGCTTTGCCCGACTCATTTTTTTCGGAGCTAATATGGAAAATTTACTTAGAACAGGCTTTGCCGAGCTCGGCATTGAGCCCGACGCACGCTCGACCGAGCGGTTTATAAAATATTTTGAATATCTTGAGGAGCGCAACAAGGTCATGAACCTGACCGCGATAAGCGGGGAGAAGGACGTTGCGCAGCTTCATTTTCTCGATTGCGCGGCGCTTCTCGGCATGGCGGATCTTAAGGGCAAAAGCGTCATCGACGTCGGAACGGGCGCGGGCTTTCCGGGGCTCGTGCTGAAGATAGCGCAGCCGGATATGTCGCTCACGCTGCTTGACAGCTTAAATAAGCGCATTGATTTTCTCTCCGAGACCTGTGATATCCTCGGTCTTTCGGACGTGCGGTGCATCCATGCGCGCGCGGAGGAGGCAGCGCCGGAGCTGCGGGCTTCGTTTGACGTCGCCGTATCGCGTGCCGTTGCGCGGCTTGAGGTGCTGTGCGAGCTGTGCCTGCCGTTTGTGAAGACGGGCGGAGTGTTCATCGCCATGAAGGGACCGGACTGCGCCGACGAGGTCGAGCGCGCGGAAAATGCAATGAAGCTCCTCGGCGCACAGCTAAAGGAAACGGTTTTGTACACCGTCCCCGGCACGGATATTAGCCACGCCGCGGTCATCATCGAAAAGACAAAGCCCACGCACCCGAAGTACCCGCGCAAATGGGCACAGATAAAGAAAAATCCGCTGTAATATAAAAAGCTCAGGCCATTCAGCCTGAGCTTTTTATATTAAATTTTTGGAGCGATCTCAGTCGAAGTCTCCGCCGCCTATGAACTCGCGGATGAGTGCGTCGGGCGCAACGTATTTCTCGTCGATGACGCCGAAAAGCTGCAGGGCGGGGAGAACGGAGCGCAGCTCGTCATAGCGCTCGATGCCCTCCGGAACGGAGGAAAACAGGTCGGTAGCAGTCTCGTTCATGACCGCCATCTCGTAGGGGAAGGCAGAGTCGAACAGGAAATCCGCCTTGTTTTTGAACGGAGAAATATATGCCTTTTCGCCGCGCCTGACGTTTGCCCACATCTTGAGCGTCTGCGCGGGATCGGCGCCGCGGAAATTATAATCGCGCACGGTGCGGCGCACGAGCCTGAACCACGTGCCCTTGAAGCAGACCTGACCGTTAAATTCGACGTTGCTGCGCGCGGAGATGTAGAGCTTGAACGCATCGGGATGCTGCGTGGTTATCATATCGTTGAGCGCGTGAATGCCCTCGAAAACGACTATCTCGTCCTTTTTGAGCTTTATGGATTTGGACGGCTCAAGCACGCGCATCTGGCGCGAGAACTCGTACTTGGGAATGTAAATGCGCTTGCCCTCGGCGAGCATGGTGAAGTGCTCGTTTAAAAGCTCCATGTCAAGGCACAGGGGCGACTCAAGGTCAATATCCCCCTCGGGCGTGCGCGGCGAGCTTGCGGGATCGACGGTCTTGAAGTAATCGTCCATGCCGACATAGTGCGCGTGCACGCCGCGGCGCTCAAGCTCCTCGCTTATCTTGCGCGCGGTCGTGGTCTTGCCCGAGCCGGAGGGACCGGACAGCAGCACGATGGGGCTGTTTTTTCTGTTTTTGATTATCTCGTCCGCGGCCTTGGTGACCCTCGCGGCGTAAACTGCGTCGCACTCCTCAACAAAGCCCTTGGGGTCGGAAACGGTTCGGAAGTTTATCTCTTTAAGATCAAATGCCATTTTTTCCATTCTCCTTGCTGTAGAAATCTATTATGCCCTGCTTATCCGCGCAGGTTTTGTTTATACCGGATATATACTCGGACGGGTACTTGGGCGCAAAAAGGCGGATGTTTCTGCCGCCTGACGGGGAAATGAGCTTCGTTGAGCCTCCGCCGCCGAGCGCGATGATGGAGCACAGCTCCTCCATGATGCACACGTTGTAGATGTTTTCATACCCCGGCTTTGCCCAGCCGACGTTCTCAAAGCCGCCGGACATGAACTTCTGCCGATAGAGATAGTACGGCGCGTAGCCGAGGCTGCGCAGCTTATCCTGCGCCGTGTCAAGCATTTGTCCGACCTCGGTGTCGCTCGGTATCGCGCTGCCCTCAAGCGTTATGCGCGAGCCCTTTTTGAGCGAGAGCGTGTGCACGGTTATGTTTTCGGGCGCAAGAGCCGTCACGGTGTCGAGCGTTTCGGCAAAGCCCTCCGGCGTGTCGTCGGGAAGCCCCGCTATGAGGTCCATGTTGACGCTCATGCCGCCCACGCTGCGCACGAGCGCGAGCGCGTCGATTATATCCTGCGCAGTGTGCTTTCTGCCGATGACCCTGAGCACATCGTCGCTCATGGTCTGCGGGTTCACGCTTATCCTGTCAACTCCGTGTGCGGAGAGGACGCGCAGCTTATCGAGGCTTATCGTGTCGGGTCTGCCCGCCTCGACGGTGTATTCGCGCACATGGCTGAGGTCAAACTGCTCCTCAAGCTTCGTGCAGAGCCTGTCGAGCTGCCCGGCGTTCAGGGTCGTCGGTGTGCCGCCGCCCATGTAAATAGATATGACGCGCAGCCCCAGCTCATGAACGGCCTTTGCCGCGGCTTCTGTTTCCAGCATGAGCGCGTCCGTAAACGGCGGTATGAGCTTCATGCTTTTCTCGACCGATTGGCTCACGAAGCTGCAATACGAGCATCTTGTGGGGCAAAACGGTATGCCGACGTACAGGCAGATATCGCGCCCGTCAAGGCTTTCTGCGACCTGCTGAGTTACGAGCGCCGTGTCGCGGCAGAGCTTTGCACGCTCCGGAGTAACGTCGTAGTCGCGGATGAATTTGCTGACCGCCGCGTCAACTCCGACGGCGTCTATCTCCTTGCGCAGAAGCTTTCCGGGGCGAACGCCCGTGAGCATTCCCCACGCGGGTCTTGCGTGACCTGCGGAGATCGCTGCGCGGTAAAACGCGGTTTTGATTATCCTGCTGCACAGCTTGTCGCGCATGATATCGTCCGTCATGAGTGCGGTTTTGACGGCGCTTTTCGCGGTGTGCACCTCGCCGCCGCGCACGAGACGGCAGGTGGAGGTCGTGTAGACCCTCCCGCTGCTGAGCCTGAGCTCGACCCTGTCACCCTCGGGCTTTCCGTCGGGGTATTCCGGCCGCTCGGCGGGGTAGAGCGACAGCAGCATCTGTTCGGCGGCGTATTTATGATCGTGTCCGTAAAAATAGAGCTTCACGGCGCATCTCCTTAAGTCTGTAATAATTTTAAAGTATAGCACAGCCCGCCGAGCTTTACAAGTTTTTGAACACTCGTGTGAGCAAAATAAAAATTAGGCGGTAAACGGTTGTAATCGGACTGATACTTTGTTATAATTTAATATCAACTATCTACGGAATACGAATGGATGCGCAAAATGAAGAATTCACAGAGATTGTTTGAACAGAATACGCGGCCGTATGTGTTTTTCCTGATAGCGTTTGCAGTCGTGACGCTTGTGATGAAAAGCTATTATCTTGCCGCGGCCGAGGGCGTTGTTATCCTTGCGCTTATCGTCTACTCGGTCATAGCCCGCTCGCGCCGAAGAAAGGCACTGCTTGCGTATATCGAGTCGGTCGCATATGACGCGGAATCGGCTAAAAATAACACGCTTCTCAATTTTCCGCTGCCGATCGTCGTTTTCAGGCTCGACGACTCGCGCATAATCTGGGGAAACGAGATGTTTTTCTCGATAAGCGGTCTGTCGGGCACGCGCACGGACATAAGCGTTGCCGAGCTCATTCCGGAGTTTTCCGGCAAGTGGCTCATGGAGGGCAAGACCCAGTGCCCGGATCTGCTTGAGCTAAAGGGCAGAAAATATCAGATATGCGGCAACATAGTGCGCTCCGGTAAGGACGAGGGCGAGCAGCATTTCATGGCGATAGCTTATTGGATCGACGTGACCGATTACGAAAATATCCGCGATGAGTATGCGCTGTCAAAGCCCGTGGCCGCGATACTTACGATAGATAACTTCGAGGAGCTCATGAAAAACCAGCCCGAGCGCGTGCGAAACGATCTGCGCGACGCCGTCGGCGATAAGCTCGACCAGTGGGGCTCGCATACAAACGGTATCATCATCCGCTACGACCGCGACAGGTATCTGTTCCTGTTCGAGGAGCGGTATATGCAGGATATCCTCAGCAAAAAGTGCGATATCCTCAACGAGGTGCATCAGATCATCAGTCCGAGCGGTATCCACGCCACGCTTTCCATCGGCATCGGACGCGACGGAGCCAATCTGAGCGAGTCGCTGCAATTCGCCTCGCTTGCCGTTGAAATGGCGCTCTCGCGCGGCGGCGACCAGGCGGTCATAAAGAATAAATTCAGCTTCGACTTCATAGGCGGCAAGGCCGGCGAGGTCGAGTCGAGCAACAAGGTACGCTCACGAGTGATGGCAAATGCGCTCGAGTCGCTTATAAAGGACGCCTCGCGCGTGCTCGTCATGGGTCATAAATTCAGTGATATGGACAGCATCGGCGGCGCTGTCGGCGTGTGCAGCCTTGCCCGCAAAAACGGCAAGCAGGCGCACATAGTCGCGGACACAGAGAAAAGCTCGGCAAAGCCGCTCATTAAGCTCCTTCGCCGCAGCTCCGAGTACGAAAACGTGTTCATAAGCGCGCAGGAGGGACTGCTCATTGCCGACGGCAAGACGCTTCTCGTCATCGTGGACACGAACCGCCCCGAGCAGGTCGAGGATCTGCGCCTTTTGCAGTCGTGCAACCATGTTGCCGTCATCGACCACCACCGCCGTGCGGCAACGTATATCGACAGAGCCGACCTCAGCTTTATTGAGCCGTATGCCTCGTCCGTGTGCGAGCTCATGACGGAGATACTCGAAATGTGCGGGGACGCTCCGAAGCTTCTGCGCTGCGAGGCCGAGGCGATACTTGCAGGAATCGTGCTCGATACAAAGAGCTTCACGATGCGCACGGGAGACCGTACCTTTGACGCGGCGGCATATCTGCGCCGTGCCGGAGCGGACACCGTGGCGGTCAAAAAGCTCATGCAAAACGGCATGGAGCAGACCGTTGCAAAATATAAGATCCTGCAAAGCGCGCGGCTTTACCGCAATATGGCGATAGCCATACCCGAGACTCCGCAGGACAGGATAGTGGCGGCGCAGGCGGCGGACGAGCTGCTCAACGTCGCGGGAGTCGAGGCATCAATGGTCATTTACCCTCTGGAGGACGGCGGCGTGTTCGTTTCGGCGCGCTCCATAGGCGATGTGAACGTGCAGCTTATCATGGAAAAGCTCGGCGGCGGCGGAAACCGCGCGGCTGCCGCGGCTCAGATAAGCGACCTTACGCTCAAGCAGGCGGCGGACAAGCTGTTTGCGGCGATAGACGAGTATATTGATTCGTGATCATTCACGGGAAAGGATAAACAAATGAAAGTAATTTTTAACGTTGACGTAAAGGGTCAGGGCAAGAAAGGCGAGCTGAAGGAGGTATCCGACGGCTATGCACGCAACTACCTGCTGCCGCGCAAGCTTGCAAGCGAGGCGACCGCCGACAATATAAACGCGCTCAAGCTCAAGGAGAAGGCAAAGGCGGCTCAGATGGCACGCGAAAAGGCCGAGGCCGAGGCAAACGCGAAGAAGCTCGGCGAGGTCACCGTTACGGTGCGCGCCAAGGCAGGCGGAGCGGGCAAGCTCTTCGGCTCGGTGACCTCTCAGGAGATCTGCGACGCACTGCGCGAGCAGCACGGCATCGAGATCGACAAGCGCAAAATCGAAATGGAAGAGCCGATCAAGACCGCGGGCCAGTCGTTCGTTACGCTGAAACTGATGGCGGGCGTGTCCACGCGCATGATCGTAAATGTAAACATCGTCACCAAATAATCTTTTCGCCGGCGAATCCGGCTTTACGGCAGGGTGGGAACCATGGAGCAATACAATCTTCCGCAGGAAGGCGTGCGCATTCCGCCGAATCACCCGGAATCCGAAAAGAGCGTACTCGGCGCAATGATCCGCTCGCGCGAAGCGGCGCTGCTCGCGATTGAAACGCTTTCTCCGGATGATTTTTACGACCCCGCAAATCGCGAGGTCTATTCCGCTATGCTCTCCATGGCAACCGCGTCGCGCGAAATCGATCTGGTCACGCTTGATGAAGAGCTGACACGCCGCGGAAAACTGGATGCAATCGGCGGTGCAGCGTATCTGGTCGAGCTCAGCCGATCTGTGCCCTCCGCGGTCAATGTGCAGGCGTACATTCGCATCGTGGACGAAAAATCCACACTGCGCAAGCTGATCGCCGCATCCCAGACCATCAGCCGCCAGTGCTATGCCCAGACCGACCCCGTGCCCGACGTACTTCGGGACGCGGAACGGCTGATCTTCGACATCGTCATGCGCCGGGGCGGCGCGGAAACGCTGGAACCCATTCAGAAGGTGCTGCTTTCCACCTTCGACCGCATTGAGGAATTGAGCCTGCTGAAAGGCAAGCTGGCGGGCGTGCCTACCGGGTTGTACGATCTGGATCGGATGCTCACCGGCCTTCACGGCGGCGAGCTGGTGCTGGTGGGCGCGCGCCCTGCCATGGGTAAAACCTCCATGGCGCTGGGCGTGACGCTGTTCGCCGCCCAGAAAGCACACAAATGCGTGGCTTTTTTCAGCCTGGAAATGCCGGCGGAGCAGATCGGCCTGCGCCTTCTGTGCTCCGCGGCCAACATCAACATGCAGCGCGTCCGCAGTGGGATGCTGTCCGACGAAGAATGGGTCAAGCTGGGCGACAGCATTAACGCCCTGAGCAACTGCCGCATCTACATCGACGATACTTCCGGCCTGACGCCCTCCCAGCTGCGTTCCCGTTGCCGCCGTCTGATGATGGAGCAGGGGCTCGATCTGGTAGTTCTGGACTATCTGGGCCTGATGGGCACCGACAAGCGGGTGGAGAACCGTCAGCTGGAAGTCAGCGAGATCAGCCGCCAGCTCAAGTCCATTGCGCTGGAGCTGAAGATTCCCGTGCTGGCCTGCGCCCAGTTGAGCCGTGCCAACGCGGCCCGCGAAAACAAGCGCCCCATGCTCAGCGACCTGCGTGATTCGGGCAGCATCGAGCAGGACGCGGACGTGGTCATGTTCCTGCACCGGGAGGGCTACTACGCCGCCGCGGGCGGGCCGGAGGACGGCCCCAAGCCCGACGACAACCAGGGCGAAGTCATCGTCGCCAAACAGAGAAACGGCCCTATCGGCACCGTCAACGTGGAGTGGCAGGCGGAATTTGCCCGCTACACCAATCTGCCCGGCACTCGCGTAGCCGTATACGCGGACTAAATCTGTCAGAAATCAGGGGGAGAACATGGCACAGCTACCCATTGCCGAGCTTGGCAAGGATCAAAAGTTCGAAGGCTTTCTGCTGGTTCGTTCGGCGGATCAGCGCACCGGCGGCAACGGCGCAAAATATCTGGATATGAACCTGACCGACCGCACCGGCGAGGTCAACGCCAAGGTCTGGGATGGCAACACCCCCTGTCCCGCGCCCGGCTCCGTCATCAAGGTACGGGGCACGACGCTGGAATACAACGGTCGCCTGCAGCTGCGGGTGGAGCGTATCCGCACCATGGCGGAGGGGGATCCCGTCGATCTGTCCCTGCTGGCTCCCTGCGCCCCGGAAGCCCCGGAGGCCATGCTGCAGGAGCTGTACGACGCGGCCGACGGCTTTGCCAGCGAGCCGCTTCGGCTCATCACCCGGAAAATGCTGGATCGTTTCCGGGAAAAGCTGCTGTACTACCCCGCCGCCCAGCGAATCCACCATGCGGAGCGGGGCGGACTTCTGCATCACACCACGGGGATGCTGCGGCTGGCCAAGGCCATCCTGACCCAGTACACGTGGCTGAACGCCGACCTGCTGCTGGCGGGCGTGATCCTGCATGACCTGTGCAAGACGGAGGAAATGGACTCCAACGACATGGGCGTGGTGCGGGACTACAGCCGGGAGGGTCTGCTGCTGGGCCATCTGGTGCTGGGCGTGAACCGCATTCAGGAGGCGGCCAACGAGCTGGGCATTTCCGGCGAACC
>USPI01000049.1 GCA_900556535.1 uncultured Eubacteriales bacterium
TGTTCGTTGTTTATTTCTGGAACCTCGATCAGAAGCTCCTCGGCTGGGCATACAAGCAGGTTAACACTATGTTCGACAGAAAGCCTGTCGACATCAAGTTCTGATTTCTTAAAAAAGTACCGGCATATCGCTTTGCAATGTGCCGGTACGATAAAAAACTGCGAAGAGCATTTGCTCCTCGCAGTTTTTTTATGCATATTTTCGAAATTAAAGCTCTGCAATGACCTCGCACTCTACGAGCAGATCCTTGGGCAGACGAGCAACCTCTACGCAGCTTCTTGCGGGGTAGGGCTCAGTGAAGTACTGACCGTAGATGCTGTTGACGAGAGCAAAATCGTCCATATTCTTGATGAAAACGGTGGTCTTTACGACCTTGGATATATCACTGCCGGCAGCCTTGAGCAGCTCGCAGAGGTTTTTGAACACCTGATGTGCCTGAGCCTCGACGCCCTCGGGTGCAACGCCGGTTGCGGGATCGACGCCAATCTGACCGGAGGTGTAAACGAGGTTACCTACGATCTGCGCCTGAGAATAGGGGCCGAGCGCTGCTGGTGCTTTATCGGTTGATACGGTTATCATATTTATTTCCTCCAATTTAGTAGTTGATTCTTATCTCGAAGCCTTTGCTTTTAAGCGAATTTATGAGCCTCTCGCCGTGCTCCTTGCCGCCGACCTCGCAGGCAACGTGAACATCCGTCTGGTTCGGGTCAAGCGCCGCGCTGAGTCTGTCATGCTCGACGGTGAGAATGTTTGCACCCTGTTCGGCGATGTTGTTGAGTAGCTTGACGAGGTTGCCGGGCTTATCAAGAAGCGTCGCGGTGAAGCGCAGATTTCTGTGGCGCGCGGTAAGCCCCTGCTTGATGATGCACTGGATAAATCCGACGTCGATGTTGCCGCCGGAGAGCAGGCACACGACCTTTTTACCCTTGACATCGACCTTGCCCTTGAGAACTGCTGCAACTGAGGTCGCGCCGCTCGGTTCGACGATCTGCTTGCAGCGCTCCATGAGCAGCAGTATTGCCTCGGAGATCTCATTGTCGCTGACGGTGACGACGTCGTCCGCGTAGCGGTTAATGAGCTCGACAGTCATGTCGCCGGGGGCTTTTACGGCTATGCCGTCGGCGATGGTGGAAACGGAGTCGGTAGCTATGTATTTCTTCTCTCTGAACGAGCGTGCAATTGCGTCCGCGCCCTCGGCCTGAACGCCGATGACCTCGACGCGGGGGTTGACCTGCTTTATTGCGGCCGCAACGCCGGCGAGAAGACCGCCGCCGCCCGCGGGAACAACGACCATATCGACCGTGGGCAGGTCGCAGAGTATTTCTAATCCGAGAGTGCCCTGACCAGCCATGACCTCAAGGTCGTTATACGGATGCAGGAAGGTCGCCCCCTCAGCCTCGCAGACCTGGCAGGCGCGCGCGTAAGCATCGTCATAGCAGTCACCGTGCAGAATGACGTTAGCGCCGTAGCCCTGCGTCGCCTGGACCTTTGCGATAGAGGCGCTTGCAGGCATAACGATGGTCGCGGGGATACCGAACTTGTGAGCTGCGTATGCCACACCCTGAGCGTGGTTGCCCGCAGAAGACGCCACAACGCTTGTGACACCGCCGCGCTCGACGAGAGCGGCAATCTTGTTGCTTGCGCCGCGGATCTTAAACGAGCCGGTTTTCTGACGGTTTTCGCACTTGAGATATACCTCGCCGCCCGTCATTTCGGAGAAAGTGGAGGACATATCAAGCTCCGTGTGGTGCAAAATAGGCTTGAGCCGCTCGGCAGCGCACTCAATGTCTTTTAACAGCAATTCCATTATTTCACCTCTGTCAGTTGATAGATAAATTTTACTGCATTCAGAGCGAATATACAAGCGATTTGCCGAAAAATTGTCTCTGCACTATTAACAAAAATTCAATATGTCCTCGCCGTGCATACAAATGAGCGTATTCCGTTCAGCCGAGCGCGGTTAGTGAGTCAACAAAGCTCTTCATTTCCTTGCGGCTTTGTATGCCCTTGCTTTTTTCGATGATTTTCTGCTGCTGCTGCGCGTTTAGCGCGGAAAAATAGAGAAATGCGTCCGTGTTTTGCATGAGCGCCATGCCGAGACCGAGCGGCAGGTCGCTGCCGTTTGCTTTCATAATATCACCTCGGTAATATCTTCGGCACTATATACAAAAAATATACGGTGCGAAAGCACCGTATATTCAGGTCATATTCAGTTTAGCTTTGGTAGGGCAGGGAGGAGAAGTAGCTCGTGTCGGGCTGACCGCCTATCTTCCAGCCGCTGCCGTCGTTCGTGATCGAGATTGAGCCGGTGAAGCCGCCGTCGGTTACGAAGTTAATGACGCTGCTGCCGTCGGTCGAGGTAAAGCGCAGCGAGGTGCCGACCTTGAGAAGGCTGCCGTTAGCGAGCGTGATGCTCTTTGTGGTCGTGACAAAGGTCGTGTTGTTATCGAACACAAGATCGCCGGAATTCTTTGTGAAGCTCATGTCCGAGAGCGAGTAGATGCTGCGGACGTTATAAGTGCCGAGAATATTGACCACGGTGTTGAGAACGAGCGAGGAGCTTTCAAAGTCGTTTACATGACCGTAAGCAAAGCCCTGTCCGTCAAATGACGCTGCCTGAAGTGGCTGCGCAGCCTCGGGCGAATAGAACAGCGCACAGGTTATCGCGTCGCCGTTGGCGTCCGTACCGTCAACGTAAATTTCGCGGCTGCCGTCGCCGTTAATATCAAAAAGGCGAATACTGTTAACGCTTTTAACTGCGGTCGTGACCTCGGAGCTGCTCTTGTTGGAGCTGACGCTGATGACGCACAAGCCCTCCGCATTCTCGGCGGCGCTTATGCTTTCGTCGATGCCGTCGCCGTTGAGGTCGCCCGTGTAGGGCAGGCGCTCGGTTATGATCGTTCCGACTGCACCGTTGGGGTTTGTGACCTTGAGACCGCCCGCGTCGTCAAGCGACAGAAAGCGAACCTCCTTCGTTCCGTCTGCAAGCGAGAACAGGACGGCAATGCTCGGCGTCGTGCCCTGAAGCTCGGTGTTCAAGGCAAGCGCAGCACCGTCGGACATATCACTGCATCCGAGTATCTGGCGCGTGACGTTGAAATTATCGTCGGATACGTAGTCAATATAATATGCGCTCAGGTCAAATATCGTGCCGCTTGCGCTTATGAGCATGGACTTTATGTCCGTTGCCGCAGCTTCGGCAAGTATCGTAAGATCGCTGTCGTTAGTATCGGAGGCAAACGTGATGCTCACATCGCCCTCGCCGCCCTCGTGCTGCACGGGGATAAAGCGGCTGTCAATGACGTCCTTTAATTCATCGTAGCCGACCGTAAACTCATAAAAACCGTTTTCGACGGCGGCAAGCTCGCCGGGGTTTGCGATGATGACCATACCCTCGGCGCTCAGATACCAGTGCCCGTCGGCTACGAGCGAGCGCAGGGCAGAGGAGTAGCCCTCGTTGAAGAACACATCCTTGTACTCATCGCCGTTAAAGGAAACGAGTATATTCTCTGCGACTGCGTTGATTATCTTCTCCGCGCTGTCGCCGAGGTCTGCGAGCTTGAGCTCCGCGCCGGTCTGCGAGTCAAAGCTGTGACCGCTTATGGTGAGCGTGTTCGTTGTACCGAGAGAGACTCTGTCAACGACGCGCAGCGAAACGGCTTCGCTGTCTGCGCGCTCGGCTCTTACCGTGCGATCCATCGAAAATGCGGACAGCCCCTCAGCGGTGCCGTCGCCAATATTTTTGACATACTGCTCGCGGTTTGCCGTATAGCTTTCACCGGTGAATCTTTCGGTCATGGCGGTGATGGCGGTGTTCATCGCCTCGGCAGCCTCGACCCTTGAGGGCATCGTGACCTTCGGCAGCATATACGTCACGCCGTCCTCTGCGGAGGCGCTTTCCATCTCAACAACGACGTCGCCGCCGCAGCTTCCAGCGTTTGCGTTAATGATCTTGTGATCGGCGGTCACGGTGATGTCAACGCGCGCGTGATTGGAAAAATCGTCAACGAAGGATTTCACCGAAATTACGTTGAGCTCCTTGTCGTAAATGCAGATGCTGTATTCAATTTCGGCCTTTTCGGTACTGTCGGCTTTTTTGCCGGCAAAGTCGAAATGTATCTCTGTTCCGGGGGCGATCGCCGCCTTGTCCGCCGCTTCAAACGAATCCGACCCCACATCGGTGCCGCATGAAACGGTGTATACGTCGTCTGCCTCCATTTTAATATATACGCCGCAGCTTCTCTCGGTGTCCTTGTTATCCTTTTTGCCGCAGGCGCACAGCGATATGACCATCAGCAGTACCAGTGCGACAGCCGTAAATCTTCGCATAATATCAACTCCTTACACAGAAAGAAATTATACCATGCAGACGAGAAAAAATCCAGCATACAAGCGAATGTTTATAAAAACGTAAAAAATCCCCTATCCGAAGATAGGGGATAATGCTTTGAGCCTTATTTGTGGTGGTCGGGATAATGAACGTGGAGCAGATCGTGAGCTCTGCCGCGCAGCAGACCGTAAACGACCTCCAGCGCGGGGTTCTGCTCGGACGAACGCAGCTCGCAGTCCTCGTCGGCAACGAACAGACCCTCGTTGCGAACGTGCTTCTGCGCACGGCAGGCAGCAGGCTGACCGCCGCCGCCGATGCAGCCGCCGGGGCAGGCCATGACCTCGACAAAGTGGAAGAATTCCTCTCCGCTTTCAATCTTCTCAATGAGCTTGTCGGCATTGCCCAGACCGCTCACGACCGCGATCTTGAGCGTGAGCTCGCCCGCGGTGACCTCGAATGCCTTGATGCCCTCGAGACCGCGCACACCGCATTCCGCGATGGACGCTATCTGCTCGGTTGTGGATGCGCCGATAACGTGGCGGATGACTGCCTCGGTAACGCCGCCGGTGACGCCGAAGATGACGCCCGCGCCGGTGTAGTCGGCAAAGGGGCTGTCGGGCTCGGTGTCGGGAAGCTCTGCAAAGTCGATGCCCGCCTCATATATCATTTTTGCAAGCTCCTGCGTGGTGAGCACGAGGTCAATAAGACGCTCGCCGTCCTTGACGAGCTCGCATCGCGCAGCCTCGGCCTTTTTCGCGGTGCAGGGCATTATTGCGACGGAGTACAGATCCTCATCGCCGTACTGCTGACGCAGGATGGCGCCGAACATCTCCATAGGCGAGCCGCAGGTGGAGACCTGAGGCATAAGACCCGGGTGCATATTCTCAACGTGCTTTATCCAGCCGGGGCAGCAGGAGGTGAACATCGGGAGCTTATCGCCGTTTTTGAGCTTCTCAAGGAACTCTGCCGATTCCTCCATGATGGTGAGGTCGGCGGTCAGGGAGGTGTCAAAAACATAGTCAACGCCGAGCATTTTCAGCGCCGTGACTATCTTGCCCATGACAGGCTGCGAGGCGGGGATTCCGAATTCCTCCCCGATGCCGACGCGCACTGCGGGCGCGACCTGCACCGCGACCTTCTTGGTCGAATCGAATATTGCCTGCCAAAGCTCGGAGACCTGATTTTTGATTACGAGCGCTCCGGTGGGGCACACGGCGGCACACTGACCGCAGCTTACGCACTTGGTGTCGGCGAGCTTGTTGTCAAAGCCGCAGGAGATATAGGTCTCGATACCGCGCTCTGCAAAATCGACGGCGTGGATATTCTGCACCTCGTCGCACATTCTTACGCACTTGCCGCAGAGAATGCACTTGGACGGGTCGCGCACGATGGCGGGGGAGGAGTCGTCGATGGGCAGCTTGCAGTAATCGTTGGGGAAGCGGATATTGGTAACGTTGTAGCGCCGCGCATAGGTCTGAAGCTTGCATTTGCCGGACTTTTCGCAGGTGGTACACTCGGCTCTGTGACCGGCAAGCAGCAGCTCAAGTATCATCTGGCGGTGCTTTCTGAGTCTTGCGGTGTTGGTCTTGATGACCATGCCGTCCTTGGGTATCATCGAGCACGCAGCCTCAACCGCGCCGCGCTCATTCTCGACGACGCACAGGCGGCAGCCGCCGTATATCGACAGGCTCTCGCAGTAGCAGAGGTTGGGGATGTCGATATGATTTGCCTGAGCGACCTCAAGCACATTTCTGGCGTTTTCAAATTCACAGCTGATGCCGTCAATGATCATATGCTTCATATCATCAAACCTCCTTTATCGCGTGTTTCGGGCAGCCGTTCTTACACTCGCGGCACTTGATGCACTTCTCGGGATCGATCTTGTGCGGCTTGCGCAGCTCGCCGCTTATAGCGCCGACGGGGCACAGTCTTGCACACTTGGTACAGCCGATGCACTTGAGCGGGTCGATCCACATGGTGCACAGGCTGCGGCAAACGCCGGCCGGGCACTTTTTGTCCTTAACGTGGGCGATGTACTCGTCCTTGAAGTATTTGAGCGTGCTCAGAACAGGGTTCGGAGCGGTTTTGCCGAGACCGCACAGCGAGCAGGTCTTGACGACTCCGGCAAGCTCCTGAAGCATATCAATGTCCTCAAGCGTGCCGCCGCCGTGGGTTATGCGTTCGAGTATCGCCTGGATCTTGGGGATACCCTCGCGGCAGGTGGCGCACTTTCCGCAGGATTCCTTCTTGGTGAAGTTCATGAAGAAGCGCGCTATTTCGACCATGCAGGTATCGTCGCCCATGACGACAAGACCGCCCGAGCCGATTATTGCGCCGATCTTTTTGGTGGATTCAAAGTCGAGGGGCAGGTCGAGGTGCTCCTGAGTGAGACAGCCGCCGGAGGGGCCGCCTATCTGAACCGCCTTGAACTGACCGTTTTTCACGCCGCCGCCAATATCAAAGATGATCTCTCTGAGCGTCGTGCCCATGGGGACCTCGATAAGTCCGGTGTTTTTAATGTTGCCCGCGAGGGAGAACGCCTTCGTGCCGGTGCTCGTCTCGGTGCCTATGGCTTTGTACCAATCCGCGCCGTTACTTATTATCGCGGGAACGTTTGCAAAGGTCTCGACGTTGTTGAGTGAGGTGGGAGCCTCAAACAGACCGTGGTCAACGCTTCTGGGAGGCTTCGTTCTGGGCATACCGCGTCCGCCCTCGATGGAGGCGGTGAGCGCGGAGCCCTCGCCGCAGACGAATGCGCCGGCGCCCTTGCTGATGCGGATGTGGAAGTTCTTGCCCGAGCCGAAAATGTCGTCGCCGAGAACGCCGTATTTTTCGGCCTCATCGATTGCGATGCTCAGACGCTTGACCGCGTTGGGGTACTCTGCTCTTACGTAGATATATGCCTGCTCGGCTCCGCAGCCTATGCCGGCGATTATCATGCCTTCGAGCATTCTGTGAGGATCGCCCTCCATGATGGAGCAGTCCATAAACGCGCCGGGGTCGCCCTCGTCGCCGTTGCAGACGATGTACTTAACGGGAGCGTCCTTGTGCGCCGCGACCTGCGACCACTTCTTGCCGGTGGGGAAGCCCGCACCGCCGCGTCCGCGCAGACCGGAATCGGAAACCTCCTTGACGACCTCCTCGGGGGTCATGTCAAACAGTGCCTTTTCAAGCGAGGAGTAGCCGCCGACGGCAAAATACTCTTCAATGCTCTCGGCTGCGATGTGACCGCAGTTTTCAAGAGCGACCTTTTTCTGACCCTTGAAGAAGGGAATGTCCTTCTGAAGCGGGTAAGCTCCGTTTTCGTCCTGGAATACGAGTCTGTCGATAATATCTCCGCCGAGAATGGTCTGCTCGACTATCTCGCCCGCGTCGTCGGGGGACACTCTCATATAGAGAAGACCTGCCGGCTCGATGCGGATAAGCGGAGCCAGCGCACACAGACCGTGGCAGCCGGACAGCTTGAGACCGATGGGCTCGGGGTGCTCAACATGATCGACTATCGAAAGCTCAACGGGGAGACCGCGCTCCTCGAGCTCTCTTTTAAGACTCTCGTAAACCTCCTGCGAGCCGGCGGCAAAGCATCCGCGGCCGCCGCAGACGAGGATTTTGATCTTCTGCCTGTCGAGGGCAGCCTTGCATTCGCTGCGGTAGTCATGCAGCATTTGACGCGACGAAAGCCTCATTTTTTCTCCCCCTCTCTCAAATCAGCTATAAGCTTATACATCTTTTCGGGAGTCATTGCAGGGTGGACGATGTCGTTAACGGTGCAAACGGGAGCAAGACCGCAGGCGCCGAGGCAGGAGACGCGCTCAATGGTGAAAAGACCGTCCTCGGACATATGATCCTCAGGCTTCATGCCGGTTGCGTTATACAGAGCCTCCTGCACCGCATCGGACTTTCTTACGTGGCACGCAGTGCCGTTGCAGACCTTGATTATGTATTTACCCTTTTCATTCATCGAGAAGTTCTCGTAAAAGGTAGCAACTCCGTACAGCTCGGCGTCGCTGACTCCGATCTTATCGGCAATATACGTCAGGGCATCCTTGGGCAAAAACTTGTATTCGTTCTGCACGTCCTGCATGATGGAAATGGCCTTTGTTTTATCGTAACCGTGTTTTTCAAGCACGCCGTCGATAAAACTGAAGCTGACTTTTACCAATGTGTATCATCCTTTCTGTTATACTGCTACAAATACTTTCACTTTAACACTTTGATGAGTTTAATTATAGAGAAAAAATAATTCCGTGTAAAGAATAGTTATAAAATTGTTAATATGCGCGAACGCAGACACAAAGCAGCTTCTCGCGTCCAAATGTACGGTAGGTAACGGTTTGTGACGGCGCTGTTTGGTTCTTGCTTCAATGCTTTGGGCAATTTGATAGTGAAAAATGCAAGTTTTATTGCATTTTGAACAAAAATCTATAAGATTGACATTCATCTGACTATGTCGCGTTGCAAATTG
>USPI01000050.1 GCA_900556535.1 uncultured Eubacteriales bacterium
TTAAATAGTCCGTTTGATAATTATACCATACCGGGAGTTTGAAAACAACTCTTGCAATAAGAGGAAATGCGGGAGAGGAGGTAACTGGCATAAAAAAGCAGCACCCACTGTGGGTGCTGCTTTTTGACTTATATTTTATTTGCCGAGGCGCTCGGAGATGACCTGCGCGACCTTGACGCCGGAGGCTGCCGCCTGAGCGAGACCGCGGGTGATGCCCGCGCCGTCGCCTATTGCGAAGAAGTTCGAGAACTTTGTCTCCAGCTCACCCGACAGCTCAAGGCGGGAGGAGTAGAACTTGACCTCTGCGCCGTAGAGCAGGGTGTCGTAGTTCGCGGTGCCCGGTGCGATCTTGTCGAGAGTGTAGATCATTTCGATGATGTCGTCAAGCTGTCTCTTGGGCAGAGCGAGGCTGAGATCGCCCGGGACTGCCGCTGTGAGCGTGGGGCGGGTGTAGGACTGAGCAAGACGGTGCTCGTTGGTGCGAATGCCCTTTACGAGGTCGCCGAAGCGCTGTACGAGTACGCCGCCGGAGAGCATATTGCTAAGCGAGGCGATGTGCTTGCCGTAGCGGTAGGGCTGATCGAAGGGCTCGGTGAAGCGGTTGGAAACGAGAAGCGCGAAGTTGGTGTTCTCGCTGCGCAGAGCGGGGTCGGAGTAGGAGTGACCGTTTACGGTGTTGATGCCCTCGACGTTCTCGGCGACGACGTGACCGTAGGGGTTCATGCAGAAGGTGCGGACCTTGTCGCCGTACTGCTTGGTGCGGTAGATGAGCTTGGACTCGTACACAACGTCGGTTATGTGCTCAAACACGGTCGCGGGCAGCTCGACGCGAACCCCGACGTCCACCTGATTGTTAATGAGCTTGACGCCGAGCTTTCTGCACTGCTCGGAGAACCATTCCGCGCCGCTTCTGCCGGGAGCGACGATGAGGTAGGCGCATCTGACGGTGTCGCCGTTTTTGAGGGAAAGCTCGTAGCCGTCGTCGACACGGTCGATGGAAACGACCTCGGTGCGGAAGCGGTATTCGATGACCTTGCGCAGGTCCTCGTACATATTCTGAAGAATGCGAAGGTTATTCTCGGTGCCGAGGTGCTTGACCTTTGCCTGAAGAAGGTGCAGGTCGTGCTTCAGTGCCTCGCGTTCGAGAGCCTTTGCCTCGGGGGTGTCGGTCGAGAAAGTCTTGTCAGTCGCGCCGTATTTCATGTTGACGGTGTCAACGTAGTTTATAAGCTCCATGACCTCGTCGTCGTCCATGAAATCGGTCAGCCAGCCGCCGAACTGGGTCGTGAAGTTATATTTGCCGTCGGAAAACGCACCCGCGCCGCCGAAGCCGCACATGGTGTCGCAAATGCTGCAATGGATGCATTCCTTGACCTTGCCTGCAACAATGGGGCAATGCCTCGAATAGATATCTCCGCCCTGGTCGAGAACGCAGATCTTAAGCTCGGGATGACGGGCAATAAGCTCGTAACCGGCAAAAATACCGGCCGTGCCGCATCCGATTATCGCAACGTCGTAGTTTGAATTCATGATGATCGCTCCCATATGTAGTCTGGGCCAAAACAGCCCTCGGTATTATACGGATTTCGCGTGGCATAGTAATTAATAAATTGTAAATTTTCATTGACTTTTCGTGAGTTACCGAACATTTGCCGCTCGGAGTGTATTGCCAATAACTTGACGAGAGGGATAATTGACGGTAAAATATACTTTGCAAAACTATAGACGGAGATGGTGAGAAAATGTCAGGAGAACCTAAAATGAGAGACATCGGAAAGCAGATCCGCGAGGAAGCGTTTTCTGTCCCGAACCTGCTGAGCTACTTCCGCCTGCTGCTGATACCGCTTTTCGTGGTGCTGTATGTGCGCGAGGAGTTTGCGAGCGCACTGATAACGCTGGCAGCCAGCGGCCTGAGCGACATTCTTGACGGGCGCATTGCGCGCAAATTCAACATGGTGACGGATCTGGGCAAGGTGCTCGACCCCGTTGCGGATAAGCTGACGCAGTGCGCGATGATGTTCTGCGTTGCCATGCGTTTCCCCGCGATGTGGTGGCTCTTGGGGCTTCACGTCGTCAAGGAGCTCGTCATGCTCGGCATGGGCTGGTACGTCCTTAAAAAGACCGACACCGTAAACAGCGCCATATGGGTCGGAAAGCTGTGCACGGGCGTTATCTACGCCGTCATGATGCTGCACGTCATTTACCCCTATCTTCCGCAGACGGTATCCGTGGGCTGCACGGTCGTGTGCGCGGCGCTCATAGTGCTGAGCCTTATCGTCTACACGGCAAGGTACGTTAAAATACTCGGAGGCGAAAAATGAGCCTTTTGTATGCTGCGCTGTATGTTGCGGCGCTCGGAATACTGTCGCATTTTGTCGGTCAGGCGCTGCCGAGGGCACATTTTGACCCGCAAAAATTTCCTTACCGCAGCGCGGACTGGGAAAACGGCGGCAAGGTCTATGAAAAGCTCGGCATAAAGCACTGGAAGGACAGGCTGCCGGACATGAGCAAAATAATGCCCGACATGGTCAAGAAGAAAATGTCGGCGGTGAAATCACAGGGCATGGACGTGCTCATTGCCGAGACCTGCGTTGCCGAGTGCGTGCATTGGGCGCTCATGCTGCTGTCGCTGGGAATATTCTTCTTCTGGCGAGGTGCGTGGGCGGTCGTTTTCTGGCTCGTGTATAATCTTCTCGGCAACCTGCCGTTTATAATCATTCAAAGATACAACAGACCGAGGCTCGCAATGCTTGAGCAGCGGAGAAAAAGGAGGGCGGCAAAGGAATGAAGGTACTGATACTCACCTGTGCCACCGGCGGAGGACACAACAGCGCCGCTGCCGCGCTGTGCGAATATTTTGAAAAGCAGGGCTGCGAGTGCGACGTTGTCAACGCGCTCGGTTTCCTGCCCAAGGCCCGCGCCGATTTTATCAGCCGCGGTCACGAGCTTGCGTATAAATACGCCCCGCGCCTTTACGGAGCGGGCTACCGCATAAGCGAAAAGCTGCCGCAGAACAGGGCCATCTACGAGCAGAACGCAAAGGGCGCGGACGAGCTGTGCAAGACGCTTTTCAGCGGCAGCTACGACGTCGTCATAAGCGTGCATATCTTCGCCGCCATCATGATGACCGAGCTGAGGATAAACCGCGAAATAAACATCCCGAGCTTCTTCGTTGCGACCGACTACACCTGCTCGCCCGGAGTTTCGGAAATTGACGCGGATAAGTTTTTCATCCCCCACGAGAAGCTGCGCGAGGAGTTTGAGTCTCAGGGCGTGCCGTCGGGCAGAATAGTTGCGTCCGGTATCCCCGTGCGCGAGGAGTTCTGCCGCAAGACCGAAAAGGGCATGGCTCGCCGCGCTCTGGGCATGAGCGAGGAGGGCAGGATGCTTCTGCTGTGCTGCGGCAGCATGGGCTGCGGCCCGATACGCAGCATCGCGCTCAAGATAGGCGAGGTGCTCGGCGAAAACGACAGCCTCGTTATCGTCTGCGGCAGCAATCACCAGCTCGAAAAGGATCTGCAATTCCTCACGGGCGACGATATAAGAATAAAAATCTGCGGCTTCACCGACAAGATGAGCCTTTACATGGACGCTGCGGATCTCGTCATCACCAAGGCGGGCGGACTGAGCACGACCGAGGCCGTCATGAAGCGCCTGCCGATACTGTATATTGACGCGGTGCCCGGCTGCGAGAGCCGCAATATCGAGTTCATGACCGAAAACGCATACGCGCTCGAGGCGGACACGGCATCAGGCATGGTGAGCCTTGTCGAGACCTGCCTGAGCGGTGCGGTCGATCCCATGGAGATGGTGCGCCAGCGCGAGCGTGATTTCCCCTTTGAGGCGGCAAAGACCGTTTACGACACAGTCCTTGCCGAGTACGAGCGCTTTGACAAGGAACGCTCCGACGCGCAGTCCGAGCCGGAGGAGGTGCACACACGCACCATGCCCGAGGCGCAGAAGCAGATGATGCTCATAATAAATCCCGTTGCGGGCAAGGGCGAAATGATGCGAAATCTCGCGGAGGTCACGGGTATATTCATGGACGCGGGCTATCGCGTGAGCTTCTACCCCACGCGCGAGCGCGGCGACGCGACGGAGTACGTCAAGGCATACGGCGCGGGCTATGATATTATCTGCTGCTCCGGCGGCGACGGAACGATGAACGAGGTCGCGGCGGGGCTTATCGAGGCGGGTCTGGACATACCCGTGGGCTATATGCCGTCCGGCTCGACGAACGATTTTGCCGAATTTCACGGCATCAGCACCGACGTCGTCAAGACCGCGAAGAGGATAGTTTCCGGCAAGGAGCACCGCGTTGACGTCGGCAGGCTCGGCGCGAAGTATTTCATAAACGCGGCGGATTTCGGCGCATTCACATGGCTGCCGTACACCACTCCGCAGCGGCTCAAGAATAAGCTCGGCTTCTACGCCTACGTGCTTGACGGCATAAGGGATCTTGCAAAGCTGCAAAGCGAGCACCTGCGCATCACGATGAACGGGCAGACCAAGGAGGGCGAATATATCTTCGGCATCGTCGCGTCCTCAAGCGAGCTTGCCGGTGCGCTCGATTTCTTCGGGCAGAAGGTCGTCGCCGACGACGGACTGTTCGAGGTGCTGCTCATTCGCCTTCCGACCTCCACGGCGGAGCTTCAGGCGACCATAAACGCGCTTGGAAGCCAAAATCTCAACAACGAGCTCATTTCCTTCTGCCGCACCGACAGGATCGAGATCGAGTGCATGAAAAAGCTGACGTGGGCGCTTGACGGCGAAAAATGCGTGGGCGGAAGCCGCCATACGCTCGAAATGCTCACGAGGCGGATAAGGATAGTATACTGACATGACCGAATTGCGCGATATAGAGCTTGCCGCTCTCGACCTTGACGATACGACGCTGCTGAGCGATTCGAGCCTCGCCGAGGAAACGGAGAGCGCGATAAGAGCCGCCATTGATGCGGGGATCGAGATAGTCATCGCGTCCGGCAGAGCCTTCAAGGCCCTGCCCGAGCGGGTATGCGCGATACCGGGCATACGGTATGCGATAACCTCAAACGGCGCCGCCGTTGTGAAAAATCCCGGCGGCGAGCGGATAATGAGCCTCACGCTGCGTGCCGACGAGGTCATGCGGGTGCTCAAAATTTTCGAGGGCGAGCTGATGGAGGTGTTCGTCGGCGGTCAGGCGTACTGCGACGCGAAATACATGGCGCAGCCGCTCAAATACGGCTGTTCGCCGCGGTATGTTTCCTATGTGCAGACGACGCGCCTGCCGCAGGAGGATATGGCGAAGTTTATGCGGCGTAATGCCGACAGGCTCGACAGCATTGATGTATTGTGCCGCACCGCCGAGCACATGGACGAGCTTTGGGAGAAAACGCGGCTGCTGCAAAATGCCTACGTCACGAGCTCCTCGCCGCGGCTCATTGAAATTTCGGATAAAAACGCGGGCAAGGGCGCGGCGCTCGGCAGGCTGTGCGAAAGGCTCGGAATTTTGCCCGAGCGTACCGCCGCGTTCGGAAACGGAGATAACGACGCGGATATGCTCGCCTTTGCGGGGCTGGGCGTCGCCGTAGAAAACGCAAGCGCGCGCTGCCGCGCCGCCGCGGACATCGTGTGCCCTAAAAACGATGAGCACGGCGTTGCGAAGATACTTTATGAGATGATCGGAGCGAAAAAGGCGTGATAAGACAGGCAAATGCCGCGGATATTGACGCGATCGAAGAAATTTACGATAACATTCACGCCGCCGAGGAGCGCGGCGAGCTTTGCATTGGCTGGGCGCGGGGTGTCTATCCCGTGCGCGGGACCGCCGAGGCCGCACTGCGCAGGGGCGAGCTGTTCGTTTTTGACGACGCGGGCGTCGTGAAGGCGGCGGGGATAATAAACAAGACGCAGGTAGACGTTTACGAAGGAGCGCCGTGGAAATATGCCGCCGAGCCGGACGAGGTGTGCGTTCTGCATACGCTCACGGTCGAGCCGGGCTGCGCGGGCGGCGGGATAGGAACGAAATTCGTCGCGTTTTACGAGGAATATGCCGCTTTTCACGGCTGCACGGTGCTGAGGATGGACACCAACGCGAAAAACGCCGCCGCACGCAGACTGTACGCGCGCTTGGGCTACCGCGAGGCGTGCATAGTCCCATGCGTGTTTAACGGACTTGCGGGCGTAAACTTAGTCCTGCTCGAAAAGAAGATATGAAAAAATCCGCTCTGTGAGCGGATTTTTTGTTATTTATTTCGTTCTTTATACATCTTGGCCGCCATGCTCATGGGTATGAGCGCAAGGGCGGTAACGACAGCGGCTGCTATAAACAGCTCGTTTACAGGCAGGTAGCCCTCGGCTATCTGCGAAATGTCATAGCCCATTTCGCTTGCCTGCGCACCCGTCACGAAGATGAGGTTTCCCTTATCCACGACCTGATAGACCTTCTCGCCGAAGGCGCGGCATATGGGGTCAGCAAGCAGAGGGCCGGCTATCATCGGGAAGAACACGAAGAACATTATTCTTATGCCCTCAAACTGACCGCGATGCTCCTCGGGGTAGAGGCGCTTCATCCAGACCGTCATCGCCTGCATGAACACGACATAGCCCACTCCGACGAGGATGATGCCGACAAAGCAGGGCCAGTTCGCGGCAATGTCGAGCGCGTTTTCGGTGTTGAAGGAGGAGCTCATATTGCCCACGACGAAGAACACGAACAGGCAGCCGAGAATGCTCAGGATCGTTGCAAACGCCGCGACCGCGGGCACCTTTTTGTTGTTTATGATCTTAATAAACGGAACGGAGAGCGCGACCGCGAGCAGCAGCGGTATGCCGAGGATGAGGCTCGGGTCGGCAAAGCCGAGGGTGTAGTTCATCCAGTTCATGATGTGGATAAAATAGCAGTTGTAGCCGATGAAAAATACGCAGAGAGTTACGAAAACGAGCGCAAGCTCGCGGTTTGCGGCAAAGCGCTTAAAATTGAAGGTCGAGCCGAACTGATGCCAGAAGCCGCCGTCCTTGACGGGCTTGAGCGTGGGCGCGTCCTTCAGGAGGAAAAACGACGCTATGCCGACGAGAATGGTCACGCCGCCTGCAACGGAGAAGAAAATGATGTAGCCTGCCTGCGGGTTTGCCTCGGTCGCAAGTCCCGTCACGAACATACCGCCCACGAGAGTGCCGACGAGGGTGCCGATGACAGGGAGCGTGGCCGCGACTGCGCCTATCTGACCGGAGTTTGAGTCGTCCATCATGTCCGCGTACCATGCGTTATAGCCCGCGTCGTTTGCCATCGAGCCGAAGAAGCTCATTATCGTGTCCGCCGCAACGATGGTCACGCCCACGAGCATGACGTCGTTGTAGATGCTGTCGCGCAGATAGTGCGTGAGCCCGAACGCGATGGTGAACACGCCCCAGAGTATCGAGCCCCATGTGATGAGCTTTTTGCGCGAGCCCATGCGGTCGGACAGCGTTCCGAAAAACAGCGCCGAAAACGTCGTTGCGCTTGCCGAGCATATGGTCATTGCCGTCACGACGCCGAGCTGTGCGCCGAAGTCGGAATACAAGAAGTTTGCAAACCAGTTATTTTCTATGACCCATGCGATCTGTGCGGAAAAGCCTATGACCAAAAGCAGCGTCCAGTTGAGAGCGCCGATGCCGCCCTTATGCTCTTTTGCCGATTTCCCCATTAGTTTATCCTCCTGTGCTTATTTATAAAGTCCTTCACCATGGACTTGTATTTCTCGTTTGCGCACATGAAGCTCGCCGCGTGACCCGTATCGGGCACGAGCAGCAGCTCCTTTTCCGCGCGGCAGGCGTCGAATATGCGCTGTGCCATGTCCTTGGGCACATATCGGTCGCACTCGCCGCAGATGTATAAAAGCGGAGTCTCGGAAACGCTCAGGCTGCGCGGGGAGCTTGCTTCCTTGAAGTCATAGCCCGCCTTGAGGAGGTTAACGTACTCAAAAATATCGACAAACATCACCGGCAGGTGAAACAGCGTGCCGACGAGATTTTTGAAAACCGTTTCGAGGTCGGAGTAGCCGCAGTCGGCTATCATGCCGCAAACGTGACCGTCAAGCTCAAGGTCGGCGCTTTGCATGACGGAGGCTGCGCCCATGCTCATGCCGTGCAGGAAGATGGAGTTTTCGGGGAAAAGCTCGGCGGCTTTTTTCGTCCACAGCACGACGTCGTATCTGTCGAGAGCGCCGAAGCCTATGTACTTGCCCTCGCTTTTGCCGTGCGCACGCATATGCACGAACATGAGATCATAGCCGAGCTCGTGATAAAAATCATACATCGCCGCGAAGTCACAGGCGGGCTCGGATTTGTAGCCGTGGAAGAAGATGACCGTGACGCCCTTGCCGCTGCCGCGAAGCACATCGGCGCACAGGCGCAGTCCGTCGTCGGAGGTGACGGTCACCTCGTCAAACGGAAGGTCACGAAACGGCGCAAAATAGGGGATGTTGTGCCTCCAGAGCGCCTCGCCCGTGGGCTTTAAAAGCTCCGAGCTTTTTGCGCCCGTTTCAGGCGTCGGAAAATCGTCCTGCCTGACGATGAGCTTCTGCACGAAGATGAGCCCCACGGCGTATGCCGCCGCGAGAAGAACGCATATAACGATGAGAACAATAAGTACGGCTTTCATATAATTGCTGCTCCGTTTTTTAATATCACTTGGAGCTATTTTATATCT
>USPI01000051.1 GCA_900556535.1 uncultured Eubacteriales bacterium
GAGCTTTTTTGCATAGCATACCACTCCGCGCCGCGCAATTCAAGACAATAAGCGGACAAATGCTCAGAAAATGCGGCGCAGACCACATTTTGCCGAGAAAATAAGCATTGAGAAAAGCTATAAAATGTGTTATTATGTATACTTATCGAAAAGTACCTAACGGAGGTAATACAACATGGACGAAACTACCGTTTTGGACGAGAAAACCGAGGAAGAAGTTCCTCAGGAAGAAATAACAAGCAGAAAAAGCAGACATTCCAAGCATAATAAGCCCAAGCGCGGCAAGAACGGCGATAAAAAGGGCGGCGGCAGGAAGGTGCTGCTCATCGCACTGTGCGTAATAATGGCGATCGCTGTTATAAACGCCGTAGTGATTTTCGCGGTGTACGGCGGCAGACATATCTTCCTGCGTGCCGAGCTCGGCGAGGGCGCACCCGAGGCGTCGGCATTTATGAAAAACGGCGCCGATGCAAGCTATGAGACGGAGCCCGACATAAGCCTCACCGAGGAGGGCAAATACATCGTCAGAGTCGTCAGCGGCGGCAAGGTACGCCCGCAGCTTCTCATCGTGCGCGACACGAAGGCGCCCGAGGTCGTGTTAGGCGACGCGAAGATAAGCATCGACGAAAAATCCATGGACCCGAAGGACGCATTCGCGGAGATAAAAGATGCGTCGGAATACACCGTCAAGTGGCTCACCGAGCCGCAGTACGGCACGGCGGGATCATATGACTGCGCCATCGAGCTCAAGGATTCGCACGACAATTCGCGCACCGTCAAGCTCACCGTCAAGGTGCTCGGACTTGTGGACGTGCTCGAATACGAGGCGGGGCAGCCCCATCCGCGCCTGAAGGATTTCATGGTGGTCGAGAGAGACGACGCAAAGCTCGTTACGGATATGAGCACGATAGCATGGGACACGCTCGGCGATTACGAGGTCAAGGCCGAGTTTGACGGCAAGACCTTTACCTCGACCCTGCGCATCGTCGATACCACCGCGCCCGACCCCGACATGGTGCCCGCGGCGGTACTCAAGGATAATGAGCTTGAGCCCTCCGCGCTCGCCCTTAACGGCGGCGACGCAACGAAGGTCAGCTATGAATTCGTCTCCGCACCCAAGACCTCGAAGATCGGCACGGTCGAGTGTACCGTGAAGGCCACCGACGAGGGCGGAAACAGCGTCGAGAGAACGGGCAAGGTCATCGTCTGCGACGTGCTCGCGGAGCTTGAGGCCTCGACGGATATGCTTACCGAGCGCATGGTGCTTTCCGCACTCGGCGCAGACTACGCGGGCTATAAAATGGAGAGCGAGCCGTTCGAGCTTACAAGCCTCGGCGCGCATGAGATAATCCTCACCAAGGGCGATGAGCGCGTGACCGTCGGCTTGACGGTAAAGGACACCGTGGCTCCCACGGCGGAGGGCATAAGCTGCGATTGCAGCACCGGCTACTACTGCGCACCCATAAAATTCGTGACGAACGTTTCCGACATGTCCCGCGTCACGGCGCGCTTTGTAAGCGAGCCCGATTGGGACACGGAGGGCGAGCAGAGCGTGCAGATAATCCTCACCGACCGCGCAGGCAACGAGACGACCGTTGACGCCAAGGCAATGGTATCGCCCGACACGGCGCCACCCGTTATCTACGCCGCCCGCGACAGATATTGCTACGTCGGCGATGCGGTCGCGTATTTCAAAGAGGTCTTTGCCGAGGATAACGCCGACCCGGAGCCCAAGATAGATGTCGATAAGTCCAAGGTCGATCCCAAAACCGCGGGCGTCTACGACGTGACGTACACGGCGACCGACCGCGAGGGCAACAAGAGCAGCGTGACCGTTAAGTTCACGTTCATCGAAAAGAAAATCAGCGACGAGCAGCTTGACGCGCAGATAGACAAGGTGCTCGGCGAGATACTCGAGCCCGGCATGACCGTGCCCGAGCAGGCATACGCGATATTTGAATATTGCTACGATAACATCGCTTACTACGGCGGCTCGGACAAGACCGACTGGAAGTCCGAGGCGTACAAGGGATTGACGGAGCATCACGGCGACTGCTACACCTTCTATGCGACGAGCTACGCCCTGCTTCAGAAGATCGACTGCCAGGTGCTCAGCGTGGAGCGCTTAAACGGCAAGACTCAGCACTTCTGGTGCCTCGTCAACCTCGGCACCGGCTGGTATCACTACGACACCTGCAACGTCGGTCCCGAGCACTTGAAGTGCTTCATGAAGACCAGCGAGGAGCTTGTCAAATACAGCATCCAGTATTGGCGCTTTGACACGACCCTCTATCCCGCGCTTGAGACCACGCCGTACACAATGGGCTGAATAATATGAAAAACATTCTGGAATTTCTAGAAAAAACAGCGCCGCAATACGGCGATAAGACCGCCTTTGCGGATTCAGACGGCGCTCTGAGCTTTGCCCGGCTTTGGCGCCTTGCGCGCTCAGGCGGCAGCTATATTGCCGAAAGAGGTCTCTCCCGCGAGCCCGTTGCGGTGTTCATGAAAAAGTCCCCCGAGACCATAGCCGCGTTTTTCGCGGTCATGTACGCAGGCTGCTGCTACGTTCCGCTCGATGCGTCGATGCCGCTGTACAGGCTGCAAATGATACTCTCGCGCCTGTCGCCGCGCATGGTCGTGTGCGATGACGAAACGGCGGAGCTTGCCTGTCAGCTTGCCCCAAAGGGCAGCGTTATAAATGCCCGCGAGCTTTTTGATGCTGGGGAAAACGCGCAGCTATTAAATAATATCCGCGCCGCAAGCATCGACACAGACCCCGCCTACATCGTCTTTACATCGGGAAGCACCGGCGTTCCCAAGGGCGTAACGGGCTGCCACAGAGCGCTCATTGATTACGCAAACGCCCTGTGCCCCGTCATCGGCGCGGACGAAAAAAGCGTGTTTGCCATGCAGGTACCGCTTTACGTCGATGCCTGCATGAAGGAGATACTGTCCGTCATAAGCCGCGGCTCAACGGCGTATCTCATGCCGCAGAGCCTGTTCGTTTCGCCGCTGCGCGCGGTGGAATTTCTAAACGAGCATAGGGTCAACACCCTGTGCTGGGTCGCGTCGGCGCTCACGATAGTGTCCGGTCTCGGCGCGTTTGAGGAAATGCACCCGGAGCACCTGCACACCGTGTGCTTCGGCAGCGAGGTGTTTCCGGTAAAGCAGCTCAGGCTGTGGCAGGACGCCTGCCCGGGAGCGCGGTTTATAAATCTCTACGGTCCCACGGAGGCGACGGGAATGTCGTTTCACTACGAGGTGGACAGAGAGTTCGGCGACACAGAGCCCATCCCCGTCGGCGCACCTCTTGACAACACCGGCTTTGTGCTCCTGCGCGAGGATAACACCGAGGCTCCCGCGGGCGAGACGGGCGAAATCTGCATCCGCGGCACCGCGCTCACGCTCGGCTACTACGACGACCCCGAGCGCACCGCGGCGGTGTTCACGCAGAATCCTCTCAACCCGCACTACCCCGAAACCATCTACCGCACGGGCGACCTCGGCAGACTCAACGAGCGGGGCGAGCTGATATTCGTTTCGCGCAAGGATCATCAGATAAAAAACATGGGTCACCGCGTCGAGCTCGGCGAAATTGAAGCCTGCGCGGACACCTGCGAGGGCGTCGTGAGCGCCTGCTGCCTGTTCAATAAGGAAAAGGGCAAGCTGCATCTGTTCTATATGGGTGATGCCGGCGAGAAGGCGCTGGGCAAGCATCTCAGGTCGCTGCTGCCGCGGTATATGATGCCGTCGAAGATACGCAGGCTTGAGGCGCTGCCGCTTCTGCAAAACGGAAAGATTGACCGAAATTCATTAAAAGATATGGAGATATGAGCATGGAAGAGATACTCGATATATTAAACGGACTCGGACTTGACGTCGATTTTGAGCACTGCACTACGCTTATCGACGACGGCATCCTCGAAAGCCTCGATATCGTCACCGTAATAGCGGAGCTCTCGGACGCATTTGACATCACCATTCCCGCACGCGACATCGTGCCGGAGAACTTTAACTCCGCCGAGGCGATGCTCAACATGGTAAACCGCCTGCTTGACGAGTAAGCCGTGCTGTTCACATCTTATGGCTTCATAGCCTTCCTCGCGCTGCTCTTTGCGCTGTATTACGTTGTGCCGAGGAAGTGTCAGTGGCTTCTGCTTTTGTGCGCGGATGTGGTGTTCTATGCCTGCGCGGGGTGGAAGGGGCTGTGCTTCATGGCGGCGACGGTCGTCGTTTCATGGCTTGCCACAAACCTCATGGGTGCGGACTTGAGGCGGCAGAAGGAATATCTCGCCTCGCCCGAGGGCAAGGCTCTGCCCCGTGACGAGCGCAAGGCGTTCAGAAAAAGCCGCGAAGGGTACCGCAAGAGGATATTCATACTCGCCCTCGCTGCCGACCTCGGCATTCTCGCCGCGCTTAAATACACAAACTTCTTCATCGCCAACGTAAACTCCGTTTTCGGCGCGCAGCTTGCCGCCGTTGACTGGGTGCTGCCGCTGGGCATATCCTTCTACACCTTCCAGACCGTCAGCTACGTCATCGACGTGTGTTGGGAAAAGGTCGAGCCGGAGAAAAACATTCTGCGCGTCGCGCTCTTTACCTCGTTTTTCCCGCTGCTCATTCAGGGCCCCATCTCGCGCTTCGGTGATCTCAAGGAGACCCTTTTTGCCGAGCATAAGCCCGATTATAAGCAAATATCCTTCGGACTTCAGCGCATACTTTGGGGCTACTTCAAAAAGCTCGTCATTGCCGACAGGCTGCTTGTCGCGGTGACGGCGCTGTGCGGCGATCCCTCGACGTACACGGGCGCATATGTGTTCATAGGTGCCGTTTTGTACGCGGCAGAATTATACGCCGACTTTACCGGCGGCATTGACATCACCATCGGCATTGCGCAGGTCCTGGGCATAAGCGTTCGTGAAAACTTCATTCGCCCGTACTTTTCGCGCAATATCGCCGAGTACTGGCGCAGATGGCACATCTCGATGGGCACGTGGTTCAAGGACTATATCTTCTACCCGCTGTCGGTCGCGCCGTGGCTTTTAAGGCTGAGCAAGAACGCGCGCAAAAAAATATCCGACGGCTTCGGCAGAAAGCTGTCGGTGTATATTTCGACCATCGTGACGTGGTTCCTCACGGGACTTTGGCACGGCGCGGCGTGGAATTTCGTCGTGTGGGGTCTTTTGAACGCATTTTTCATCCTCCTTGCCGAGGAATTCAAGCCCCTGTCTCATCGCTTCCGCGAAAAGCACGGGCGGCTCGTCGAGAGCTTCGGCTACAGGGTGTTTGAAACGATGCGGACGTTTCTTCTCATGTGCTCGCTGCGAGTGCTCGACTGCTACCGCGACGTTGCGGTGTCGTTTCGTGCGATAGACTCGGTGTTCACGGACTTCAACTGGGGCGAGGCATTTTCGGGCACGCTTTTGCAGCTCGGACTGTCGGGCGCGGATTATATCGTCGCGTTTATCGGCGTTGCAGTCATGTTCGCCGTCTCCTGCGTGCAGGAAAAGAGCGGCAGCGTGCGCGAGGTGCTGTGGGAAAAGCCCGTACTGTCATACGCGGTGTTCTTTGTGCTTGCCCTTGCGGTGCTGACGCTCGGCGCCTACGGCGTGGGCTACGATTCGTCGCAGTTTATCTATAACCAATTCTGAGGACTCATATGAGCGAGAAAAAAAGCAAAAAAACGCATATTGTCTGCCTTGCCGTCTTTGCGGTGCTGCTGTGCGCCGCGGTGTGGCTGCTCGGCAGGATAACGCAGCCGAAATATATGTCGGGCGTGCTCGAGGGCGCGATGACGCAGGAGTATTACTCCGAGGAGAATCCCCACGACGTCATCTTCGTCGGCGACTGCGAGGTGTATGAGAACTTTTCCCCCGTCACGATGTGGGAGGAGAAGGGCATAACGAGCTATATCCGCGGCTCCGCGCAGCAGCTCATCTGGCAGTCGTACTACCTGCTTGAGGAGGCGTTCGAGCGCGAAAGCCCGCGGGTCGTGGTGTATAACGTCCAGTCGATGAAATACTCCGAGCCGCAGAGCGAGGCGTATAACCGCATGACGCTCGACGGTATGCCGCTGTCAAGGCATAAGATAGACGCAATAAAAGCCTCGATGACCGAGGACGAGGATATGATAAGCTATCTTATCCCGTTTTTGCGCTATCACTCGCGTTGGTCGGAGCTCACGGGCGAGGACTTTAAATATGCCTTTTCGCACGATAAGGTGACCGTCGCGGGCTATCTCATGCGCGCGGACGTTGAGCCGATGAAAAAGCTGCCGACGGCGCCGGTGCTTGACGATTATACGATAGGCGCGCGCTGTTGGGAGTATCTTGACAAAATGCGCGCGCTGTGCGATGCTAACGGAGCAGAGCTCGTGCTCATAAAATCGCCGAGCCTGTGGCCGCATTGGTATGACGAGTGGGACGCGCAGATAAGCGCCTACGCCGAAAAATACGGACTGAGGTATATAAATCTGCTCGACAGCTCGGACGAGATCGGCCTTGATATGCAAACGGACACCTATGACGCCGGACTGCACCTTAACATATACGGTGCGGAAAAGCTCTCGCGCTATTTTGCGCGGATACTGTCCGAGGAGCTCGGAGTGCCCGACCGCTCCGGCGATGAGACGATCGCCGCCGATTGGCAGGCAAAATGCAAGGCGTACTATGATCTGTACGCGGCGCAGCTTGCCGAGCTTAAAGAATACGGATACCTTAAAAGCTGGACATTGGGGGAGAAAAAATGAAAAAACTGACCGCACTTATCCTTGCCGCCGTTATGGTCTTTGCACTGTGCGCCTGCTCCGGCGGAGAAAAAAATAACGACAGCAACACGCCCGTTGCGTACAAAGCCGACTACGGCGAGCTCTGCTTTGCCTCGGGCGACGTCAAATTCGGCATTATGGACCCCGCCGACGAGGTGCTCAGCGCCCTCGGCGAGCCCGACAGCAGCTTTGAGTCCAACAGCTGCGCCTATCAGGGCAAGGACAAGTATTATTACTACGACGGCTTTGAGATCCTCGTAAACGACGTTGACGGCACCGAGCGCATAACCGGCATCACCGTCGCGGACGACACCGTGCAGACCCCGCAGGGCGTCAAGATCGGCATGAAGATAGATGAGGCGCTCAAGCTCATGGACGGCTTTGAGTACACTCAGTCGGGCGATACCTACAAGTTCACCGTCGGCTCGACCGTATTCAGCCTCAAGGCAGGCGAGGACGGCACGATAAGTGCCGCCGACTACACCGCCGCCGTGAGCGGAAAGTGAGGCGCGAGATGGGGGAGTATAAGACGAAAACGACGCAAGAGGTCTTTGACGACATAGCGGATATAATGTCGCGGCAGCTCGGCGACGCGGAAAAGAGCGCTCTTCTGCGCACCAAGGCAGCCGAGGCATATGACGCCGAGGACGACGGCGCCGCTGCTGCGTATTACGACGAGGCGATCGCGCTGGGATGCATCGAGCCCGACGCCTTGGGCGAGGTGCTGTTTCGCTGCGGCGTGAGCTTTGCGGGGCTTGACGATAACAAGTCCTTCGATATGCTAAAGCGCGCCGCCGAGATGGGTCATGTCAAGGCTATGCTGAACCTTGCCGTGTGTTATCAGAAGGCCATCGGCACGGCGAAGAACGAAAAAGAGTGCTATAAATGGGCGCTGCTCGCCGCGGAAAACGGCGATATCGAGGCGATGTATATCTGCGCGCTGTGCTCCGAGCAGGGCTTCGGCACGAAAAAGGACGCGACCGAGGCGTTTGCTCGCTTTAAGCGCGCAGCCGAGGCGGGAATTGTTGACGCAATGTACAAAACCGCGCTCAACCACGACCGCGGCGAGGGCACGTTCCGCAATCCCAAGGCTGCGTTTGAGTGGTTTAAAAGCGCCGCCGAGATGGGTCACCCCGAGGCGCAGCACGACCTTGCTGTGTGCTATGCAAACGGCGAGGGCACCGCGGCAGACCCCGCGGAGGCGTTCCGCTGGATGAAGCTCTCGGCTGAAAACGGCAACGTCGAGGCGATGCGCCTTGTCGGCGGCTGCTATTATAACGGCTTCGGCGCGAAGGAAAATCCGAAGAAGGCGTTTTTCTGGTTCGAGAAGGCCGCAGGACTGGGCGACGTTGACTGTATGCGCATGACCGGCGACTGCTATGCCCTCGGCTCCGGCGTTAAAGCCGACCGCGAAAAGGCGATGTACTGGTACCGCCTTGCCGCCGAAAACGGCGATTTTGAATCACGCGAAATGATAGATGAGTATTAAGCTCATAACAATGAAAAGCGGCAGGAATGACCCTGCCGCTTTTAGCCTATTTTCGCAATATCGCAATCAAATCCCCAGCTCAGCATACCGAGCATTACGGCGGCGACTATCGCAAACAAAGCTATAACTACAACCGCAATGATAAATCCGGTGCGGATATTCGCTTTCGCGCGGCGGACCTCTTCGTCCTCCTCAAGTTTCTTTTTATTCTTCATCCTGCTCACCTCCGTTTGCTTATATTCTACATGACGCAGAAAATTTGTCAATTAAGGCGGTGTTAACATTGACAAAACGCGCTCGTGTGCTATAATGGCAACAGATGTTGCGCAACGCAAGTTGCGAAAGGAGTGTGTAAAAAATGCCGCCTAAAATGAAATTCACGCGCGAGGAGG
>USPI01000052.1 GCA_900556535.1 uncultured Eubacteriales bacterium
ACGCACCGTTTAAAAGCGAGTCGCTGACGTAGTCGAGCCGGACGGTCAGCTTGCCGTAGGTCTTGCAGCCGGTGATGCTGCCACTGCCGAAGCCCACGATGCCGCCCGCGTAGCCGTAGTCGATACCGGCGCTTATGTTGCCGTTAAAAATGCAGTTTTCGATGCGTGCGTTTGCATTCTTGCCGACGATGCCGCCGACATAGTCGCCGCCGTTTATAACGCCCTCAACGGTGAGGTTTTTGATCGTTGCGGTGCGCTCGAGCGAGGAGAAGAGACCGACCTCGTTTTTGCTGCGCTCGTCTATGAAAACGCCCTTTATGCTGTGCCCCTGTCCGTCAAGCGTACCGGCAAATTTGCTGTACATACCGATGGGGAACCAGCGGTTGTCTCTTATCGTGTAGCCCAGAGCGGTCACGCCGCCGAGGTCAATGTCGTTTTTGAGCTTGACGGTCTTGCCCGCAAAGCTGTCCTCGCCGGTCTCGACAAGGTCAGCCAAGCCCCAAAGGTCGTCAGCCGTTGCGATCTCATACACGCTTCCGCTTGCCTTGTCATACCAATCGTAGCTCTCCGTGGGCTTTGCGGGAAGCGAAATGGGGTTAAATTTAATGTTGTCGTATCTTGCGGCATAGCTCTCGGCATACGACTTTTCAAAGCTGTTAATCTCGATGTCATAGCCGTCAAAGAGCCCATCGGGGATGTATGCAAGGCTGTTGGGAACGGTCACGGATTTGAGATTGCGCTTGCAGGAGTCACGGTTTACATAGTGGCTCGTGAAGCAGAATTCGGAGATGCCGAGCGTGCCGTCTCTGAGCGTAAGGCTCGTGCCTTCGGGCATGACGGAGGGAATATACTCCTTGTCGCCGCTGCCGACATAGGGGCCGAAATAGAGATATGCGACATTTCCGGCATAGACTATGCCCTCGAATTCTCCGGCCTTCCAAAGATCCTCATAGGTCTCCTCAAATATGGTTTCGGTGAAGGCGTCCGCCTCGACGGTTTTAACGCCGGGGATGTTGAGCGTCTTGAGTCTGCGCGCCTGATAGAACGCGGAGTTGTCTATCTTCTCAACGCTTGCGGGCAGCTTGAGCTCGATGATGCTGTTGCACAGCGAGAAGGCGGAAATGCCTATCTCCTTCACGCCCTCGGGCACTGTCAGCTCAAGACGGTAGCTTGAGCCTGCGCCGTAGAACATATAGTCTGCGACCTTCTCGGTATTTGCGGAGAGCTTCACGACCGTCAGCTCCTTGCAGAATGCACAGGCGCCGCTGATGCCGCTAGTGCTCTGATGGCCGCCCTCAATGTAGCTTATGCTGTCGGGCAGCTCGAGCCAGAATATCTTCGTGCCCATGAAGGTTTCGTTGCCGATGGCGGTTACGGGCAGCTTTTTGCCGTCAATATCCATGCTTGACGGTACGACGAGGATGGTCTGATCGCCTATGTACTTTGTGAGCATGATCTCGCTGCCGTCGTTTATGAGCCTATACTCCCATGCGCCGCTGATGCTGTCCTTGCTCACGCGCTCGGCCTTGCAGACGGTGCAGGTGTATTTCGTGCTGCCGTCGGAAAGAGCCGTGCCGGCATCCCATGCGTGCAGCTGTGTCTCCTTTGCGGTGCAGCCGTCGTCGGTGCAGCTTCTGCTGTGGGTGGATGCACCGTCCGAGACCCAGTCGCCGTAGTTGTGATTTTCGGTGTCCGTGCCGAGCAGTGTGTTCACCGCTTTTTCGAAGTTGAGCATTCCGTAGCCGTAAAGACTGTCGTGACCCTTTTCGCCGAGGTCGGTGCAGGTGTCGCGCAGGAGCTTCTTAAAGCCGTCCTGATCCATGCTCGGGTCAATAGATTTTGCCATTGCCGCAAGAGCCGCCGCCTCCGGAGACGCAAAGGAGGTGCCGGAGCTGCGCTTATAGCCGTTGGAGCTGCTGTCGGTGCTGACAACGCCTGCGCCGGGTGCGGTCACATAGACGCTCTCGCCGTACTGGGAGCTCGCGGCAAGAAGATTGTCCTTCGTGAGCGAGCCGACACCGATGACGGAATCGTAGGCTGCCGGATAGCAGGGGTTGCTGTTGCCGTCGTTTCCGGCTGCGACAACAACGATGAGCCCCTTTGAAACGGCATAGTCGCACGCGTCCTTGAGCGTCTGCGAAAAATCGTTCGAGCCGAGGCTCATATTTATAATGTCCGCACCGTTTGCTACGGCGTAGTTTATTGCTTTAACAACGTCGCTGACGGCGGCGTCGCTGGTCTTTGTGGATACCTTTATGGGCATGAGGCTGACGTTAGGCATGATGCCGGCTATGCCCGCGCTGTTGTTGGTGTTGGCAAAGATCATGCCCGCCACGAAGGTGCCGTGACCGTGATCGTCCGATACGGTCTCGGCGCCCACGTAACCGATCCTCGCGTTATAGGGCTTTACGACCTTCGCGGGATCAATATCCTCGTGGCTCTCGCCGCCGCTTATGCCGTAAAGACCGCTGTCTATGACGGCGACAGTGACGCCCTCGCCGAATTGACCCTTGGCCCACGCTGCGGGTACCTTCATGTTTTCAAGGTTCTACTGCGCGCCGTTTACATACAGCGTATCGTTTACCGCCGTATCCTCAAGCATACTCAGCTTGAAGTCGGGCTCGCAGTAATCCAGCGCCGTGTCTGGAATTGCGTCAAGCTGCTCCTGAGTTTCGGCGCGGTAAAGTCCGCTGCTCTCCGAAATGCAGGTCAGACCCTCCGCATAGCTCGCGTCGCGCAGCTTAACTATGAAGCCCTCCGCTGCGGCCGGTTTATTGTCGTTTACGATGTCCGTCTGAGAGCGTATCTCGGACAGAGCATCTTCGTTTGCGGGCTTTCCGCTTGGTGCCGCGTCATTCGGTGCATCGCGTGTTATTGCACCAAACGGTATAAGCGCGAGCACCAGGACCGCGACCAGCATTATAGCCAGCAATCCTCTGAGTCTTTTGTTTTTCATGTTTCCTCCTATATGTTAACAAAATTTGCGCACATTTGAAATGCGCCACGCAAACGGCATGGCGCATTTCAGCCCTCGTATTCTTCGACCTCGTTCAAAAGCGACAGCAGGGAGGAGATGTATTCCTCGCAGACTGCGTCGTTTTTAACCTCGTTTCCGAGCTGGGTCAGTATGACGTCCTTGGCGATGAGCTTCATAAGACTGCCCACGGCGGCATTTGCCGCTGCATACTGGGTGAGTGCGTCAAGGTCTCTCGGACTTTCCTCCAGCATCTTGGAAACCGTTTTCAGTTGGCCGATTATTTTTGCGAGCCGTATTTGGGCGTCCTGTGCCGCCCTTTGGCTGAGCGAAACCGAATAGAGTCTTTCTTCCATTGGCTTACTCCATAAATCGTTCTATTGCTTTGTTCAGGTCGTTTATGGCTTCCTCGTCGTTGCTTGCCACCGCATCGACGATGCAGTGCTCGATGTGATCCTTGAGTATTATCTTCGCGGTGTTGTTAAGAGCCGATCTTACGGCCGCAAGCTGCATCAGAACGTCCGTGCAGTCCTGCCCCTCCTCGACCATGCGCCGCACATATTCAAGATGACCTGCCGCCCTTGCGAGTCTGTTCAGCACGGCTTTGGTATGGGTATGGCTGTGAACGTGCTGATGCTCACCCGTGCCGTGAGTGTGGTCGCTGCTTACATGCATAATTTTTCCCCTTCAAATCTTGATATAATATTGTCATTGAGGTCAATATATCAGAACAAAATGCCTAATATAAGCTACCCCGGGGGATATTGCTTCCGAATTTTAAATAATTTTTTCGAAAAAAATATCCCCATGGGTAGCTTGCGTTAAGAAAAAAACATGGCTATACTGAAACCATCAATCAGATGCTTTAGGTCTTTTGTTTGCGAGCCTGTGCCGTTCCCCCTTGCGGCACGGGCTCACCCCCCCCTTATCTTCATGCAAGAAAATGCTTGCACGCACGGTATGCTTACTGATATAATAATCAATTGGACGCAGTCAGGCGGCTGCGTCCTTTTTATGTTTAGGAGATGATATTTTGATCCGCAAACGCTTCGACAGCGAGACGGTTTTCGCCGAAATGGAGCCAAAGCAAGCCGTGCGGTATATGGCTTTTCCGGCGATAGTCAGCCAGCTCATCGTCCTGCTGTATAATCTGGCGGACACCTTTTTCCTCGGACAGATAAACGACCCGTACATGGTCGCGGGCGTATCGCTCATTCTGCCGGTTTTCAACATAACCCTCGCGCTGGGCTGCCTTGTCGGTATAGGCGGCGGTGTGCTCATTCCGAAAATGCTTGCGCGGTATGAGCGGGAGGAAGCGGAGCGGGTGTTGGTGTTCTGCCTGCTGCTCGCGCTTATAATTTCGGCGGCGTTTTCCGTCGGACTGTTTGCGCTGCACTCTCCGCTGCTGCGTATGCTCGGAGCGGGAGAGAATACCTTTGACTACGCATGGCAGTATCTGTTCATGGTCGTTGTGCTCGGCGGCGTGCCGACAATAATGTCCAACGTCCTTGCAAACCTCATGCGCAGCATCAGCTATGCGCGCGAGGCGGGTATAGGCGTTGCGCTCGGCGGCGGTCTGAACATAATATTCGACCCGTTGCTGCTGTACCTGCTGCCGAGGGAGCAGGCGGTGTTCGCGGTCGGATTTGCCACGCTCATATCCAACATAATATCCTTTGCATACCTCATGTGGGTGCTCTGCAAAAAGCAGACCGAGCTCAAGCTCCGCCTTGAGTGGCCGCATCCGCAGAGGACAAGCGTCAAGGCGGTGTTCACCGTCGGAATACCCGGCGCCGTGGGCACGCTGCTGTTTGACATTGGCTACATGATACTCGACAGGCTCATGACGAACTACGGCGATATTGCGATGGCGGGCATCGGCATCGTGCTCAAGGCCGAGCGCTTTCCGCTCCAATTCGGCATCGGGCTTTGTCAGGGCATAGTGCCGCTCATTGCTTATTGCTACGCGCGCCGGGACAGGCAGCGCATGAATAAAATAATCGGCTACTCCTGCGCACTCGGCGTTGCGGTCGGAGTCGTGAGCATAGTGCTGTATGAGCTTGCCGCGCCCGCGATAATCCGCTTTTTCATCCGCGATGCCGGCACTGTGGAGCTCGGCGCAAACTTCCTTCGCGCGAGAGCACCGGCGGCGCTGTTCATGTTCCTGTGCTTTTTCGTCGTGCATATCTATCAGGCGTTCGGGCGCGGCGGCACGGCGCTGTTTCTCGGCATAATGCGCTGGGCGATGCTTAACTTCCCGATGATGTTTATCCTCGACCGCGTTTTCGGGATGTACGGGCTCGTGTGGGCGCAGTTCACGGCGGACGTTCTGGCGGCGATGATCTCGTGGATAATGTTCATAATTACGCTCAAGAAAACGGAAAAAGAATTTGCCATATGATTTAAGCTCCGCAGCTACACGCTGCGGAGCTTTTGTCTGCAAACGAGGGTGTTCAAAGCCCGCCGTTTATGATATAATATGAAAATATAATGTTTATATGTACAGCAAAATACCGAAAAGCGAGGAGGGCGCCGATGGACAGAGATGCCGACCTGAGAATTGCACAAAGCTGCCGTATGAGCCCGATAGGGGAAATTGCGAAGAAGCTTGATATAGACGAAAAATATCTTGAGCACTATGGGCGCTTCAAGGCAAAGATAGACCTTGACTACCTGCGCGAGAGTGCGGGCGGGGAGGGGAAGCTCATTCTCGTCACCGCCATCACACCGACTCCCGCGGGCGAGGGCAAGACCACGACCGCGATAGGGCTTGCCGATGCGCTGCGGCATATCGGGAAAAGCTCCGCCGCGGCGCTGCGCGAGCCGTCGCTCGGTCCGGTGTTCGGCATAAAGGGCGGAGCCTGCGGAGGCGGCTATGCGCAGATAGTGCCGATGGAGGATATTAACCTGCATTTTACCGGCGATATCCACGCGATAGGCGCCGCAAACAACCTGCTTGCCGCGATGGTAGATAACCATATTATGCAGGGCAACGAGCTTGGCATCGACACCGAGAGAATTACTTGGCGCCGCTGCGTTGATATGAACGACCGCCAGCTTCGCTGTATCCGCGACGGGCTCGGCGGCGAAAAGGACGGCGTCGCGCGCGACGACGGCTTTGATATCACCGTTGCCAGCGAGGTCATGGCGATCCTCTGCCTTGCCGAGTCCGCCTCCGACCTCAAGGAGCGGCTTGCGCGGATAGTCGTCGGCTATGACCGCTCCGGACGCCCCGTGACCTGCCGCGAGCTCAAGGCGCACGGCGCTATGGCGGCGCTTTTAAAGGACGCGATCAAGCCAAACCTCGTGCAGACGCTTGAGGGCACTCCGGCGTTTGTCCACGGCGGACCGTTTGCCAATATCGCGCACGGGTGCAGCTCCGTTCTGGCGACCCGCATGGCGCTGCGGGCTGCGGATTACGCCGTCACCGAGGCGGGCTTCGGCGCAGATCTCGGCGCGGAAAAATTCCTCGATATCAAGTGCCGCGAGGCAGGGCTGAAGCCCTCCGCGGTGGTGGTCGTCGCAACGATAAGAGCGCTGAAAATGCACGGCGGGCTGAGTAAGGGCGAGCTTGAGCACGAGGATCTTGCGGCGCTCAGGGCGGGAATGCCGAATCTGCTGCGCCATGTTTCCAATATAAAAAACGTCTACCGTCTGCCCAGCGTCGTGGCACTCAACCGCTTCCCGACGGATACGGACGCCGAAATAGCCCTTGCGCGTGAAATGTGCTCGCAGCTCGGAGTTCAGGTCGTTCTGTCCGACGTGTGGGCGAAGGGCGGCGCGGGCGGAGCTCAGCTTGCAAACGCGGTGGTGAGCCTGTGCGAAGATGATAACTCCGGCTTTTCCTACGCCTATGAGCTTGACCGCAGTATAGAGGACAAAATCGCAGATATAGTCAGGAAAATTTACGGAGGCAGCGCGGTGGAGTTTTCCGAGACTGCCCGCGAGCAGATACGCAGCCTCGACTCCTACGGTTTTAATAAGCTGCCCGTGTGCATAGCCAAAACGCAAAACAGCTTCTCCGACGACCCGAAGCTCCTCGGTGCACCCACGGACTTCACCGTGACCGTCCGCAGCGTCAAGGTCAGCGCCGGAGCGGGCTTTATCGTGGCTCTGGCGGGAAATATAATGACGATGCCCGGACTTCCCAAGCATCCGGCAGCCGAGGGCATCGACATAGACGATAACGGAAGGATAACGGGACTTTTCTGATGGATTTTAGCAGAATGCTCGGCTATACCGAGGCGCTGAACAAAAATAACGAGCGCACGTGGTTTCACGATAACCACAGGGAATATGAGCTGGCACAGGAGGATTTTCTCATGGTGCTTGACGTGATGAAGTTTGTCTTGGCAAAGGACGCGCCGCAGATAGGGGACGCGCTGCTGTTTGAAAACCCCAAGAACTTCATGTACCGAATTCCGCGCGATATGCGTTACAGTAAGAACAAAACGCCCTATAACCCCGCGTTCAGGGCGTACCTGTCGCCGCATAAAAAGGATTTTCTTCCGCTTTCGTACTATCTGCATCTTAGCCATGAGCGCTGCATTATCGAAACGGGCGCGTGGCCGTGGGAGGCAAAGCAGCTCCTCCGCCTGCGCGAGTATATAGCCTATAACTTCGAGGAGCTTGAGGCGATAGCTTCGGAAAACGGGCTTACGATCTTCGGCGAGCAGCTCAAGCGCACCCCACGCGGCTTTGATGCGGAGCACCCCGCCGCCGAGTGGCTCAAATATAAATTCTGGCTCACCGAATATTCGTTCACGCCCGACGACCTGCGCGATCTCGACACCTTTGCCGAGGCGGCGGGGCGGGCAGTGCAAAGATTTGAGCCGTTCAGACAGTTTCTCATGGGCGCCTTTGACGACAGAGTCTGTGCCGACGAAATAGAATAAACCGTGCCGATAAAAAACCGACCGATGCTTGTCATCGGTCGGTTTTTATGTAAACCATATTATATCATGAACACATCGCCGTAGGGGTAGGGGCTGCCGTGGTTTTCAACGGCCCAGCGCTCAAATGTCTCTTTGTCGCGGATGATAAGACCCGAAATGCGGTCGATGCCGAGCGTCTTTAATTCGGGGCAAAGCGGGGCGGTTGGTCCGATTATCACCGTTTTTGCGCACTTTGAAAGCTCGATAAGACGCGGCATGGTTTTGTTGACTGCGGCGCTCGCGGTCATGACGACAATGTCGCACTGCGGCAGAATATACTCGCACGCGGAGTCGGGGTAATCGCCGGGCTTGGGCTCGCGCTCGATTATGTAAACCTCACTTGCGCCCTTCAGAGCGTCCGGCTGAAGGCTCAGATGCCCGATGAGCGCGATCTTTTTGCCCTCGGTCACCATGCCCTGAGTGCAGCTTTTGTTGTAGCTGCAATGCGCATTTAGCTCGTCCATATGCTCGGGCGTATTATAAAAGGCATTTATGACCGCCATGCCCTCGGTGGCCTCCTGAAAATTCCACGAGAGCACCACGCTTGCCGCCGTGCGCGCGTCCCCGCGTCCGTCTCCTCCTGCACGCCGGCTTTTTCGGCAAAGCGCGCGAGCAGGTCGGCCTTGGTGAGGCGCGTTTTT
>USPI01000053.1 GCA_900556535.1 uncultured Eubacteriales bacterium
TTTTTGACTAAATTCTTGACAACTCGCCTAATACGTTGTAGAGTAACCAGTAGAGTGTGCTCTACGCGAACTGCGGTCGCAACCGCCCCAACGGTTGCACCGCAAGCACTTTCTTAATTGTAAGTAACTCAAATTTAATTCAGAACGCAATTTCGTTTTATGAAAGGCAGGCTATTTAAAATGGCAAATTCGGACAGATTCGTAGGTAAGGTCGCAGTTATCACCGGCGGCACCACCGGTATCGGCCGCGCTATCGCAACGCGCTTTGTAAAGGACGGCGGCAAGGTCGTTATCGGCGCCCGTCACGACAATCTTTTTGAGGAGATCGTCAACGATCTCGGCGCTGACAACTGCTGGTGCCAGATTTGTGACGTGACCGTTCGCCCCCAGGTCGACGCTCTCGTTCAGGCTGCATATGACAAGTTCGGCGGCTTCGACGTCATGTTCGGCAACGCAGGCATCAACCTCTTTAAGGACTTCCTCAATGTCACCGAGGAAGAGCACGCCCGCATCGTTCACAACAATTACTTTGGCTGCTTCAACAGCACGCAGGCTGCCGCACGCGCATTCGTCGAGCACGGCACCCACGGCGCTATCGTCAACACAGCTTCCATCAACGTCCGCTGCGCATGCCCCAACTCCACCCCCTACGCAGCCAGCAAGGGCGCGATCGCTGCGATGACTCAGGGTGTTGCCGTGGAGCTTGCCGAGTACGGCATCCGTGCCAACTGCTTCTGCCCCGGCTCTACCGATACGCCGATGGTCACGGAAGTGCCGCGCACCCGTTTCCCGACCTACACCGCGCCGAAGCTCATGATCCAGAGAATGGCGAAGCCCGAAGAGCAGGCAAACCTCGCTTGCTTCCTGGCATCCGACGACGCTTCCTACATCACCGGCGAGACCATCTTCTCCGTCGGCGGCTGGGGAAAGAAGTAATTCAGCCACTTCCCTACCTATATAAATAAGAAACGAGGTAATACCAATGGCGGATACGGAACTTCTCGAGCAGCGCATCAGCGAGCTTGAGCGGCGCATTCAGATCCAGGAGGATATCCGTGCTATCGAGCGGCTTCAGGCAAATTACTGGGACTGCCTCGACAAGAAGGACTGGGCCGGACTTCGCGCCTGCTTCACCGATGATTTTGTGTTTATTAATAACACTACGGGCGGCAGGTACGTCGGCGGCGACGGTATGCTCGAAACGATGAAGAGCAAGTTTACCGACAACGTGACCTCCAGCCACCACGGTCATCACCATTGGGTCGAAATAACCGGCGATGACACCGCAATCGGCCACTGGGCACTTCAGGACGATCTCTATGACGCAGTCAACGGCGGCGAGTTCGTAGGCCGCGCTCACTATGACAACAAGTATGTCAAGGTCGAAGGACGCTGGTATGCCTCCGAAATGGCTCTCACCTATCTTCGCGGCGAGGGCAACATCAAAAAGAGACTCGAAGACTGTGCAAACGCTTATAAGGTTTTCCTTATGTGAGCGGCACGACAAAATATTTAAAATGGAGTGAATTTAACATGAAACTTACAAAAGAAGAGTGGAAACAGCTCAGCGACCGTATATTCCTTACCCTGCGTCCCACTCAGCACCCCGTTGCAATGAAGTTCATCAAGACTCCCGAAGAGTTTGACCAGATCCCCGGCATCGAGTTCTGCCAGAACAAGGCTTCCACCTGCAAGCTGATCGGCATGGCCGCTCACTTCCAGGGCACCTTCGGTCTTACCCCCGACCACTTCTCCGGCTACTACTGCGCAATGAACAACGGCTGCATGGAAGTCACTCAGGAGTTCCTCGACGGCGCTATCCTCTACAAGCAGCCCACTCCCTGGCATCATGACCAGGCCGACGCAATCAAGCACATCAAGTCCAACCTCGAGATGCTTCCCGAGACTCCGTATGCCGGCATCGTTTGCTCCTCCCTGTGCAACTGCCCCATCGAAGAGCCCGACGTGATCTGCCTCCAGCTCCCCACTCAGGCTGCATTCCACCTGCTCGCCTGCTACGTTGAGAACGATTGGCAGAAGCTCGAGTTCCCGTTCAGCGGCGAGTCCAACTGCGCTGACACCTGGATGCGCACCATGAAGGAAGGCAAGATCGGCCTGTCCCTCGGCTGCCGCGGCGACCGCGCAACCGGCGCACTTGCTTACGGCGATGTTCGCGTCACCATGACCACCGAGCAGCTTCTCAAGGCTCTCGACGGCTGCGACACGGTTGAGAAGAACAACATTCTCTACCCCTACAACCCGACTTGCCTGTACAAGTCCGCATTCTAATCGTTATCCCACACAAAATACATTGCCGTCTCCGCGATCTGATCGCGGGGGCGGCTTTTTCGTACCGCGCAACGAAAACTTAACATGTATTCTGTTGCATTTAAAACACTTTGATGTTATTATATCCAATGAGGTGTCTTACGCTTCAGGTAATTTTAAAAGCAAAGGAGAACAAAGTGGATAATTACGTTCATACATTGGATTCATGCCCTCTGAACTTCGCATTCGCTGCCATAAGCGGCAAGTGGAAGCCGTATATCCTCTGGTATCTGCATAGCACTCCGACCGGAGTATGCAGATACGGTGAACTCAAGCGCATTGTTCCCTACGACATATCGCACAAGATATTCACTCAGCAGCTTCATGAGCTTGAGGCGTATAACGTTATTAAGCGCACCGAATACGACGAGAAGCCCAAGAGAGTCGAGTATTCGCTCACTGAGTACGGCAAGCTGCTCATCCCCGTCATACTGTATATGCGTGACTGGGGCGTCTTCGCCTGCACGGATTGCCCTCCTGAGGCGATCGACCGCTCGCACGGCAGCATGGAGCCCGGGGTCATTAAATACGGCTATCACTCAGAGGCTCTAGCACACTCCGTGGATATCGAGTTTCGCTATAACACTCCGGCGCCGGAGGAAGCAGCGGAGGATAACTGAGCATTAAAAATTCTGTATGTGACAAAACTCCCGACCGAACGGTCGGGAGTTTTTTGTATATATCAGTTTATCAGCATATTGGGCAGCCATGTGACAATGTCCGGGAATATGATACAGAGGATAAACACTATCATCTGCAAGCCCATGAATGGCCACACGCCGCGTATCGTTTCCGCTGTTGATATTCGGTCCTTGGCTACGCCCTGGAAGTAGAATATGGACGCTGCCATGGGAGGAGACAGGAACGCCGTCTGCATAATTACAGCCATCATCGTCAGGAAGTATTCCGCCTGGAAGCCGATCGCTGTGGCGATGGGAACGAAAATAGGTATCGTTATCATGCAAACCGCTATCCAGTCCATCAGGAAGCCGAGCAGGAACACGACCGCCATCATGATTGCAAAGATGCCCCACTTACCGAACGGCATATTCGTGAACATGCTCGTGACGGCGCTGCTGCAGCCAAGGCGCATGAACACGGTGACAAAGAGGTTGCCGAATGCGGAGACCGCATAGACCATGCTCGTGAGCTTTATGGACTCGATAAGCGTTTTTCTTATGACCTCGCGGTTAATGGAGCGGGTTATCACGGCGATTATGAACGACGCCACAACACCGAGAGCCGCAGCCTCGGTCGCAGGGCACCAGCCGAGCCAAATAGCACCGAGGACGGAGAATATGACAACGGCGACGGGCAGAACGTTGACGAGAATGCCGACGGCGATCTGCTTTTTGCTGTACTTGCTGAGCTGCTCCTCGCTCATGGGAGGCGCGTAGTCCTTTTTGACGATGGAGATGATCTTGACGTACGCAATGTATGCAATGCCGAGGAGTATGCCCGGAGTCATCGCACCGTAGAAGAGCTTACCGACGGACACGTTTGCCGCGGAGCCCATGAATACGAGCATGATGCTCGGCGGAATGAGGATTCCGAGGGTGCCGCCGGAGATTATGACGCCGGCAGTGAGCGATTTGTTGTACTTTGCGTCGAGCATGGGCTTGGTGAAGAGAAGCCCCATGGAGACGACGGATGCGCCGACGATGCCGGTCGTTGCCGCGAAGAGGATGGCTATAAGCGTTGCCGCTATCGCCATGCCGCCGCGCTGACGGCCGAGCGCCACGGAGAGGTTGTCAAACAATCTGCCCGCCACGCCGGACTGGTTAAGAAGCTGGCCCATGAGAACGAACAGGGGTACAGCCAGAAGGTTATAGTCCTTGCAGTATTTGAAAATGCTGAAGTATATCGTCTGGAAAATGTCCGGGCCCCAGAACAAGATGCCGGATATGACCGCCGCTCCGCCGAGCGCGGCAAACAGATAATAGCCGGAGAAAATAAACACCAGCAGCATTACGCCCATGATGGCGGCTATTGTAAGTCCGCTTACTGTCATTTCGTTTCCTCCTGTTTATTGGCGCGCAGACGCTGAATGAGGCTCACGATTTCGGCAAGTCCCTGAAGCGTGAGAATTATAAGGCTGACGGACATGACTATCTTGGTCGGCCATATCGGCGCGCTCCACGAGCCGGTGCTGAGAGTTTCGAGGCTTGCTACGGAGCTGATCGCGTTTTCAATGCATTCGATCGAGCCGCCTATCGTAAGCGGCAGAAACAGCACCGCATACAGAACAAGGTCAACGATGCAGTGCGTTTTTTCGGGCAGCTTTGCCGAAAATGCGTCAATTCTGACCATTGCCCCACTCTTCATTGCGTAGCCGAAGCCGAGCACGGCAGCGCAGCCGCCTATTATAAAGCAAGTGCCGTATGCCCATGTCGTCGGATTGTTAAATACGTTTCTGGAGATTATCTCGATGAGAAATACTATCACCAGCGGCACAAGGAGGTAAGCCGCGATGAGGCCGGAAACATCCGAGGTTTTGTTGGCAAAGGCTATGAATTTGTCCCCGAAGGACTTGTTGTTTTTGATTTCAGGGCTATTTTCCATTGTCTGTCCCACCTTCTGAGCACCGCGGCTCGCTTAATGCGAGCCGTCGTGCTTATTGCTTTACATTATATTTAAATACTGCTTATTTTGCCGATGCTGCTGCGCTCCAATCGCTTACGGAAGCGATGTAAGCCTGCTGAGACTTGTAGATCTTCGCAAACAGAGCATTTTCCTCGCACTTTTCGGCGTAGTATTCATCCGCTACCTGCTGGATCTTGTCCAGATCCTCGTCGGGCATTCTGTATATGGTCAGCTTGCCCTTCGCCTCGAGGTCCTTGAACTGCTGCCATGCCTCGCCGTTAGCGACGCGGTCGGACGCCCAGTTCTTGGCCATCATTGCGGTGCAGGCGAGCTTAATGATGTTCTGGGTCTGCTCGTCCATGCCGTCCCATACGTTGCGGTTAATGAGGAAGAGGTAAACTGCGCAGGACTGGTGAACACCGGGGACGGTCAGGTAAGGAGCGACCTCCTGGAAGCCGGCTGCCCAGTTTGCGGAGGGGCTGGAGTACTCGGCTGCGTCAATGGTGCCGCGGGACAGTGCCTCGTAGCAGTCGCCGCCGTCCATGGTTACAACGGATGCGCCGAGTCTGGTCTCGATATTTGCCCAGTCGGAAACGCCGCGGATCTTGAGACCCTTTATATCGTCAAGGCAGGTGATGGGCTTGGTGGAATGATAAAGTATCTCGGAGTCAACTATGCCGCAGGGGAAAGCAACGACGTTGCTGTCTATTTCGGCCATGACCTCGTCAAGGATCTGCTGACCCTCGCCGGCGATGTACCAACCCATGTACTCATCGAAGGTCATGCCTACGGGCAGGGTGCTGAGAATGCCGAGGCTGTCATCGGAGAGGTTGGTCGCCGCGGTCTGTGCGCAGTCAAGAGTGCCGTTGGAAACAGCCTGAAGCATATCGGTGGTGGGCACGATGGAGTTGGTTGCAAGGCACTCCATCTTAACGCGGCCGCCGGATGCGTCGACTATTGCCTTGGAAAGGTCGGAGGCGTACTGGAACGGGCCGCCGCCGGAGCCCCATGCGCACTGGTAAGCAAGGTTATAGGTTTTGCCGCTTGCAGCGCCGTCGCCGCCGTTAGTGCCGCCGCAGCCTGCAAGAAGAGCGGTTACCATTATAATAGATAATGCGAGCGCTACGATTCTTTTGGTTTTTTTCATGTCTGACACTCCTTTTGATTCTTCAAGCATGATGTTCCGTTACATTATAATTATAAACCGTTACATTATAATATAAAGCACTTAACAAAACAACACGCCCGTTAAATTCTTGTCGGATTTTATGCTTAGATTATAACATATGACATCATTTTAACAATTACGCACTTTTTTGTTTGTACTAACTAATTGGTGCATTGTAACAAAAAAGTGCGATATTGAAATTGTACAATTTTTTTGTTAAAAATATAATATACGAAACGATGTTATTGCATCTCGTCCGCTCATCCTTCCTAATTTTACTGAAAAAATATCATTTGGAGGCTTATCATGAAATTAACCAAAGTTTTTGAGCCCGGCAAAATCGGCAATCTTGAACTCAAGAATCGCCTTGTTGTCAGCGCTATGTCTTCTCATATGGGCAACCCCGACGGTACTCCCAACGAGACCGTTAACGCATACCTCGTCGCCAAGGTAAAGGGCGGCTGGGGTCTGGTCTTCACCGAGGACCTCGGTGTGACCAAGGACGCAGGCAGCGACCCCGTCGTCGGCTCCCTCTGGAACGACGATCAGATCCCCGCATGGACCGAGACCGTTCGTCAGGTTCACGAGGCAGGCGGTCTTATGGGCGCTCAGATCTACCACGCAGGCCGCCAGAGATCCCTCACCGCCTACGACACCCACCCCGTTGCCCCGTCGGCACTTAAAGAGCCCGCAGTCCCCTATGTTCCCCGCGCTCTGACCGTCGAGGAGATCCACGAGCTCGTCAAGGCCTTCGGCGAGGCTGCCGCAAGAGCAAAGAAGTGCGGCTTTGACTGCGTTGAGATCCACGGCGCACACGGCTACCTCATCAACCAGTTCATGTCCCTGTTCTCCAACAAGCGTACCGACGAATACGGCGGCACCCTCGAGAACCGTATGCGCTTTGCACTCGAAGTCATCGCCGCTGTCCGTGAGGCTGTCGGCCCCGACTACCCCGTTCTCTTCAGATTCAACACCTGCGACTACGTCGAGGGCGGCATTGAGATCCCCGAGGCAATAGTCATGGCAAAGATGCTCGAGGAGGCAGGCGTCGACGCACTGCACTGCACTCAGGGTATGTTCGCCTCCAAGCAGGCTATCATCGCTCCGGGCTTCGTTCCCGTCATGCACTACGCAGAAAACGCAGCCGCAATCAAGAAGTCCGTCAAGATCCCCGTCCTCGCAGTCGGCCGTTACAACGACATCTATATGTCCGAGGCAATGCTGCGCGACGAGAAGGCTGACTTCATCGTCATGGCTCGCGCTTCTCTCGCAGACCCCGAGCTGCCCAACAAGGCAAAGGCAGGCAAGATGGACGAGATCATCCACTGCATCGGCTGCAACCAGGGCTGCACCGGCGAGACCGCAGTCGGCAACCGCGTAAACTGCATCGCCAATCCCCACACCTGCCGTGAGACCGAGTACGACCTCTCCATCGTCGAGAACCCCAAGAAGGTATTTGTCGCAGGCGCCGGCGTTTCCGGTCTTGCAGCGGCATACGGCGCAGCGGAGCGCGGCCACCACGTTACCGTTTTCGAGGCAAGCGACGAGATAGGCGGCCAGTGGCTGGCAGCCATGACTCCTCCGGGAAAGTCCGAGTACGCATCCCTCATTCTCAACTACCGCAACCTGCTCAAGAAGCACGGTGCTGAGATCCGCCTGAGCACTCCCCTCACCCGCGAGATCGTCGACGCAGAGAAGCCCGACGCAGTTATCCTCGCAACCGGCAGCAACCCCATGTTCCTGCCCATCCCCGGTCTGGACAACCGTGAGTTCGTTAAGACCGCTATCGAGGTCCTCCGCGGCAAGACTTTGTACGGCAAGAAGGTCGTCGTCGCAGGCGGCGGCATGACCGGCGCAGAGACCGCAGTATTCCTCGCCGTTCAGGGCTGCGATGTCACCATGATCGAAATGGCTCCCGACATCATCACCGACGCCGTTGCACAGCCCAGAGCTTGCCTGCTTGAGCACATCCGCAAGTACAACATCAAGGTACATACCCACACTAAGCTCACCAAGGTCGGCGAAGGCACCATCTACGCCGAGGAGTACGGCGAGCCGATCGAGTTCAAGCACATCGATATGCTCGTTAACGCAATGGGCGTAAGAAGCAACAACCCCCTCCAGGCCGAGCTCGAGGGCTGCGGCTGCAAGGTAGTTGTAGTCGGCGACGCAAGCAGCACCAAGAACGGTTACAAGAACATCCGTGAGGGCTTCAACGCCGGCAACGCGATCTAATCAGCTATCATTCTTCCTTCCTTTTTTCTTCCTTCTCTGCCGACGGGATAAAACTCCTCCCTGTTTCACTCCCGTCGGCAACCTTAAAAACCACAAAGCATGGAC
>USPI01000054.1 GCA_900556535.1 uncultured Eubacteriales bacterium
TGCCGTTTTTGTCAACGACGTAGGTGGTGGGGTAGGAGTAAAGACCGGAGGTGAAGGTACCTGCTTCGGATTTGGAGTCAAACCAAATATTCTTGTAGGTGATGCCCTTCTTTGCGAGGAGATCCTTTGCCTCGGTTATCGCGGCCTTGTCGCCGTCGATGGTGAAGGAGTTGATGCCTACGACCGCGCCGCCCTTTGCGGCAAGATCCTTGTTGAGCGCTTCAAGGCTCTGAAGCTCTTCAACGCAGGGCTTGCAGGTGGTGAACCAGAAGTTAACTACGGTCACGGAGTTGCCGGAGAAGAGCTCGCTGCTCTTAACGTCGTTGCCGTCAAGATCCTTGCCGTTAAAGCTCGGGAACTTGGTCAGCTCGCTGCTGCTGCCGGCGGGCATGCCCGCTTCGCCTGCGCCGACGCTGTCGCCGTTGCCGGGAGTGCTGCCGCAGCCGGGGTATTTCTGCTCGAGAATGGTGAGCTTGCCTTCGATCTCCTTGATCTGCTCCGCGCCTGCCTTGAGGGTCTTGAGCTCGTCAGCGGTGAATTTATCCTTTGCGCCTTCAATGGTTTTGAGCAGGAACTCGCCGTAGTTGGTGCCGTCCTCTATCATGGTGCTGCTCTTGTCGCCTGCCATGAATACCTTCTCCCAAAGCGCGGAGTTGCTTGCGAGAATGTCGTTTTCCTTCTGCATGAGCTGAGCGTAGAGCTTTGCAGCTTCGTCTGCGGTCTTGGGCTCGCTTGAGAGAAGCGTTGCAATGTCGCCGCCGGAAGCATTGTCCTTATTGCCCTTGTTGTCCTTGCCTGTAGAGCACGCCGCGAGAGCGAACACGAGCACCATAATCAAAACAATGCTCAGAACTCTTGATAACTTTGTCATTTTCATGATCATTCCTCCGTTTTGTTGTTATTAATATTATTATCCTTCCCGCCGCTATGGCCGAAGCCGTAGCTGAAGCTGAGCGCCTCGGTGGGGCAGGAGCTTATGCACTTGCCGCAGCGGATACATTCGCTGCTGTTCGGGTTTTTGAGTATCTCCACGTCCATCTTGCAGGTTCTTGCGCATTTTCCGCAGGAGACGCACTTGTGCCCATCGACCTTTATGCCGAGAAGCGATACCTTGTTCATCAGTCCGTAAAACGCGCCGAGCGGGCATATCCATTTGCAGAACGGACGGAAGAACAGGATGCTCAGGACGACTACAACGATGAGAATAACGAGCTTTCTCGTAAACAGCGTACCGAGCGCGGCGCGGATACCCTCGTTGACCGCGGACAGGGGAATGGCGCCCTCAAGCACGCCCTGCGGGCAAATGTACTTGCAGAAATACGGGTCGCCCATGCCGACGTCGTTGACAACGAGCGCGGGCAGCAAAACCACCGCCAGCAGCAGTATTACATATTTAAGATATGTAAGCGGCTTGAGCTTTTTCGTTGACAGCTTTTTCGTCGGTATCTTATGCAGCAGCTCCTGCAGCCAGCCGAACGGACAGAGAAATCCGCAGATAAATCTTCCGAGCAGCACACCCAGCAGGATCAGAAAGCCGGTGATATAATACGAAAAGCCGAACTTTGACGAGCCAACGACCGCCTGAAACGAGCCTATCGGGCACGCACCCGAGGCGGCGGGGCAGGAATAGCAGTTAAGCCCCGGCACACAGACGGCCTTGCCGCCGCCCTGATATATGCCGCCCTTAAGGAAATTGGGCAGATGTATATTCGTCAGCAGCGTTGCCAGCGCCTGTATCCAGCCGCGAAAACGGCTCAAAAGCTGTGAGACGCTATTTTTCCTTTTATCCAATTCCGACACACTCCAAGCACAGTTTTATTGCCTTGCTCAGCACGGAGTCCGCCTCGCCGCGCATTATTCCGAAGCACAGCATTGCCGCTCCCGCTATCAAAAACAGCACCTGAATGACGGCCTTTTTTGCCTTGAACAATTTGACCACTCCCTTCGTTGCGAGCTTATTATAGCGCACCGAGTATAAAATCCTTGTTAAGAACAGAAATTTAACATAGAATTTATCAGTATATGTTATAATACAATAAAATTACCGTTTAATAAATAGTATAGGGAGAATTTTTATGCGAATTCTTGTTGTTGAAGACGAAAGAGCACTGTGCGATGCCGTTGTGCGCAGCCTCAAGCGCCTTGCTTACAGCGTTGACTGGTGCTATGACGGAAAAAGCGCGTCGGAATTGCTCGCGGTGGAGAGCTTTGACCTTGTCGTTCTTGATTTAAATCTTCCCGGCGAGGACGGTATGACGGTGCTCAGAGAACTCAGAAAAACCGATTTCGACACGAAGGTGCTTATTCTGTCCGCCCGCTGCGGCGTTGCCGATAAGGTCGCGGGCCTGGACGCGGGAGCTAACGACTACCTGACAAAGCCTTTTCATTTGGACGAGCTCGCCGCGAGGATACGCAGTCTCACGCTCCGCCGCTTCACACAAAACGACGTTGTTTTGACCTGCGCGGAGCTGTCGTTCAACACGAAAGAGCGCAAAGCGCAGGTCGGAGGGGAGACACTCTCCCTGACCCGCAAGGAAACGGGAATACTCGAATATCTCATGCTCAATCAGGGACGCCCCATAAGTCAGGAGGAGCTTCTTGAGCACGTCTGGGACAGCAGCGTGGATAATTTCAGCAATTCCATCCGCGTGCACATTTCCGCCCTCAGAAAAAAGCTGCGCGCGGCACTGGGCTATGACCCCATACATAATCGCATAGGCGAGGGCTATGTGATGGAGGCGAAAAAATGAAAAAGCTATCTTTGCAGTGGCGGATAACCCTGATGACGGTCGTCCTCGTGGGCGTGACCTGCGTGCTGATGAATTGCCTGATAAGCTACTCCGGCAAGCGATATATGGACTCCATCGGCAGCGGCATATCCGCTTACAGCGAGATCGAAAAGGGCGAGCCGGACTCGTTTGACCCGCAGAGCAAGGACTTGGACCGCGAGCTGACCATAATCGTGAGCGGTGCGCAGGCGTCGTTTAACACGACGAACTGGTACATAACCGCCGTCGTCACGCTGCTCGGCGGTGCGCTTGCGTATTTCGTGAGCGGGCGCGCACTGCTGCCGCTGCGCAGCTTTGCCTCGCAGGTCGAAAACGTGCAGCCGGATAACCTTACCGATATGAAGGTCAGCGAGGACGTTCTGCCTGAGTTTAAGAGGTTCAGCAAATCGTTTAACGGCATGATAGACCGCCTTGACGAGGGCTTCACGACGCAGCGGCAGTTTACCGGAAACGCCGCGCACGAATTGCGCACGCCCCTTGCCCTGATGCAGGCGCAGATAGAGCTTTTTAACGTCGAGCACAGCGACATTGAGCCCGAAACGGCGGAGTTTCTGGGACTTTTGCAGGAGCAGACGGAGCGAATGTCGCAGATGACAAAAACGCTGCTTGAAATGAGTGAGCTCAACACCGTGCCCTGCAGCGACGAAATCGAATTGGAGCCCATGCTCGAGGAGATAGTGACAGACCTCGCCCCGCTTGCAGATAAAAAGGGGATAAGCCTCGAATACGACGGAAACGGTCAGATAACAGGCAGCGACACGCTTATTTATCGCATGATATTTAATCTTGCCGAAAACGCGATACGCTACGGCAGGGACGATTCGCGGGTGCGCCTTTACGTGAGCGAGGACGAAAACAGCATTTTCATCCGCGTGAAGGATCAGGGCTTCGGAATAGCCGAGCAGTACAGGGACAGTATTTTCCGCCCCTTCTTCCGCGTTGACAAATCCCGCAGCAGGGAGCACGGCGGCGTAGGCCTCGGTCTTTCTCTTGTGTGGGAGATCGCTGTCCTTCACGGCGGCACGGCAAAAGTAGAGGAAAGCGGCGAAAACGGTACGACCATGCTCGTTACGCTCCCGAAAGAAAAACCCTGAATATAGCTAAAACGGACACCGAAAGGTGTCCGTTTTTTAATCTAAAGTTAAATCCCAAACCGTGTCGGGCGGGTACTCTGCCTTTAGGTATGCCGCAACGTATCGCTCGCCGCAGTCGGAGGCTCTGCGCACGACGGCTTTTTCGGCCCCCAGCATGGTGCACAGCGCCGAGATAAAATCATTGCCGCAGCCGAGCGCTTCTTTTACTTGCAGGACGCCGTCCTCAACGTAGCCACAGGCGATGCCGCCATTGCAGGCGAAAAAGCCGCCGCCGTACTCATCGAAAATAGTCTCCTGAAAGCTCAGATAGCCGTAGTAAAAGCCAATATGCGGTCTTCCGCGGAGCATATCCTCGCGCAAAAATGCGTATTCGTCGGCGTGCAGGCGCGTGATGCTGCCGTCATTATCTCCTGCGGGAACGGTTTCATAGCTGCAAAAGCTTGCGTTTTCAAAGCCGCAGCGGGTTTTGTACCAATCATACAGCGCTTCTTCCGCGGGGAGCGTGCAGCACACGTCCGCACCGCACTCCCATGCGTGTCTCATGCACGCGCGCGTGAGCTCCGCGCCTATCCCGCTGCCTCGCGCCGCGTCGTCGACAGCCACGGCGTAGATATACGCTGCCTTTTTCGTCGAGCCGTCGGGCAGATGCAAAAACGCGTCCAACACGTATGCACCGCCGAAAACCTCGCCGTCCCGCACGGCGGTAAAGCCCGTGCCCATTGACGGCAGCAGCTCAAAAAAGCTGTCCGTAACTCGCTCGCCGTCGCCGAAAACCTCGCGCCAAAGCGATTTGAGAGCGGCAATTTCGCCTTCCCGGTATTCGTGAATGTCGTATATCATTCGTACACCTCGGGGCAGAGCCTGAGTATTTCGCTTCGTATTTCACGAAGGTCTGTGAAGGTGTCGGGACGCTTGGTTACGTCGCGTAAAAGGGCGGAGGGGTGGTAGAGGGCAAGAGCGCGCCTGCCGTCAACGTCGAACCACTTTCCGTGCTGCCGCGTGATGCGAAAATCCTCGTCAATGACCGAGGTCGCGGCGATCCTGCCGAGGCATATCATGATCTTCGGATCGACTATCTCGATCTGGCGCTTGAGCCAGTGCGCACAGGCCTCCTTTTCCTCCGGCAGCGGGTCGCGGTTTTTCGGCGGGCGGCATTTTACGACATTTGCGATATACACCTTGCCGCGGTCGAGATCTATCATCTTGAGCATATCATCCAAAAGATGACCGGCTCTGCCGACAAACGGTACGCCCTGAGCATCCTCCTGCTCGCCGGGTCCCTCGCCGATGAGCATTATCTTCGACCTGTCGTTTCCGACTCCGAAAACAAGATTCGTTCGAGTTTCGCATAGCCCACAGCCGAAGCAATTCATGCATTCGAGCCCGAGCTGCCTCATTTCGTTAGTCATCAGCTTTCCTCCGAATATTTTGCAAGCTCGAGCAAAATTTCACGTTTATTATTATCGGGGTATTCCATGACATATTCAAGCAGGAAGTTGAGCATTTCGCCGAGCTCGGGACCCTTTAAGCCGAGCGCGAGCAGGTCGTCGCCCGTTATGGCAAGGTGCTTGAGCGAGAAGCACTCGCCGCTTTTGAGAATGTTTTTGAGCTCCTTTTCGCGGTCTATGCCGTAGATGACCGCATAGGTCTGCACCGCGCAGGTGACAGTATCGACGCCGTAGCGGTTGAGCATCTTTTTCCAGCCGAGATCATCCCGCGGCGGCTCCTGACTGAGCAGTACCTCGGCATCCGCGCAGCAGCGTATCGTGCGCCCGTCAAGCCTGAGCTGCATAAGAAAATCGCGCGCGGAGGGTATGTAGCCGTATTTTCTCAGCATGATGGCAAACGCCACCCATCTCGTGAGCGCCTTGCGCGGCATATCGGCTATGTCGGCAAAATTGGGCGTTTTCCAGCCCGCGCCGCTTATGTATTTCTTCATGAGCCCGAAGCTTATTGCGGCGCTCATCGTTTCGGGGCGTGTGGTGAGGAGAATTTTCTCGATCTCGTCCCTGACACGCTCCGGCGCAAGCTCCGCGGCAAGCGGTGCGCACTGCTCTATTGCCTGCATCGTGTCGTATTCGATGGTAAAGCCGAGCCTTGCGGAAAAGCGCAGGGCGCGGAACATTCTCAGCGCGTCCTCGGTAAAGCGAAGCTTGGGCTCGCCCACGCAGCGGATAGTGCGCTTTGCGATATCGCTCACGCCGTCGAACGGGTCGGCGATCATGCCGTCGGCGGACAGCGCGATGGCGTTCATCGTGAAGTCGCGGCGGCTGAGGTCGGTTATGAGGTCGGACACGAAGGTGACGGAATCGGGTCTGCGATGGTCACGGTAGTCGCCCTCCGTGCGGAAGGTCGTGACCTCGGAGCTTTTGCTGCCGATAACAACGGTCACAGTGCCGTGACGGATACCGGTCGGCATCGAGCCGGGGAAGAGCTCAAGCACCTCCTCGGGCAGGGCGCTCGTGCAGATGTCCCAATCCTGCGGTGTTATCTCCATTATAACGTCGCGCACGCAGCCGCCCACGAGATAGGCAAGGTGTCCTCTTGCCTGAAGCGTGAACAATATCTGCCTGACGTATTTCGGCGGGTTTATTTGAGGCATAATAGTCATATCCCTAAATCTGTGATTATTTTTAGCCTTGTAAAGTTGACTTTACGGTATTATAATATCATTTGCTATAAGCAACATCAACATGTAAATGTAAATAATATATCTTACGCGCCAGCGTGATTGGAGTATTTATGCCTGATTTCAGTGAATTTTTAAGCCGCGGCAAGCGCGGTCACCTCATCGGTATAGGCGGCGTTTCCATGTCGCCTCTGGCGGAGGTGCTGTGTGATGCGGGGCTCGTCATAAGCGGCTCGGACATCGCGGAGAGCGAGCGCACGTCGCATCTCAGAGAAAAGGGAATTAAAATATTCATCGGCCACGACGCCGAAAACATTACGGGTGACATTGACTTTGTCGTCCGCACCGCGGCCGCTCACGACGATAACCCGGAGATAGTCCGCGCAAACGAGCTTGGCATTCCCGTGTTTGAGCGCACTCAGGCGTGGGGAGCCATAATGCGCGGCTATAAAAACGCCCTGTGCATATCCGGCACCCACGGTAAGACCACGACGACCTCCATGTGCACCCATATCCTCATGGCCGCCGAAAAGGACCCCACCGTCATGATAGGCGGCACACTTCCGCTTTTGAAGGCAGGGCACAGAGTCGGAGCGGGGGACACCATCGTTATGGAGTCCTGCGAGTATTATAACTCTTTTCTCTCGTTTTTCCCGACAGTCGCTGTCATTCTGAACATTGAGGAAGATCACCTCGACTTCTTCTCGGGGATCGAGGAAATAAAGCAGAGCTTCCGCGAATTTGCAAGCCACGTTCCCGAGGACGGCTATGTCGTTGTTAACCACGATGACGAGAACACCATGGACGCTGTGCGCGATCTTGACCGCAATATCGTGACCTTCGGTCTGACGGCAAAAGCCGACGTGTACGCAAAAAACGTCATTCGCATCGGCTCGCTGACAAAGTTTGATATAATGTATAAGGGTAAGCTCCTCGACACGGTCGCCATCCATGTCCCGGGAGTGCATAACCTCAAAAACGCGCTTGCCGCGGCCGCGGCGTCAATATGCCTCGGCATTAAGCCCACCGCGATCAAATACGGTCTTGCCGGCTTCTCCGGAGCGGGCAGAAGATTTGAGTTCAAGGGCAAATTTAACGGTGCGGACGTTTATGACGACTATGCCCATCATCCGGGCGAGCTCAAGGCGCTGCTGGACACGGTCGAATCGCTCGGCTACAAGCGCACCATCGTCATTTTCCAGCCGCACACCTATACGCGCACGATGGCGCTGTTTTACGATTTCGTCCGCCAGCTCAAGCGCCCCGACATCGTCTACCTTGCCGAGATATTCGCCGCGCGCGAAAAAAATCTTCTCGGCATCTCCTCGGCAGATCTTGCCGAAAAGATAGACGGTGCGCGCTTTTTCAAGACATTTGGGGAGATCGAAAACGACCTGCGCAAGACCGCGCAGCCGGGCGATCTCATATTGACGGTCGGAGCGGGCAACGTGTATAAAATAGGCGAGCACCTTCTTGCCGACGATTACGAAACGTAAAAAGAGGAAACGCTATGGAGATAAGCTGGCTGGGACATTCCTGCTTTAAAATAAGTCACGACGGCTACAGCGTCGTTATTGACCCGTATGACATGACAAACGCCAACTACCCCGTAATGTCCGCAAGCGCCGACGCCGTTTTGTGCAGCCACGAGCACCGCGGTCACAATTACCGTGCAGGAGTGAAGCTTTCGGGAACGCAGCGGCCCTGCCCGTACACCGTCGAGACGATCGACACCTTCCACGACACGAGCTACGGCACCCTGCGCGGCAAAAATAAGGTACATATTATTAAATGGGACGGATATAAAATCGTCCATTTGGGCGACCTCGGCAGCGTCCTCAGCGCTTCGGAAAAGGCAGAGATATTCGGCGCGGACGTTCTTATGATAAAC
>USPI01000055.1 GCA_900556535.1 uncultured Eubacteriales bacterium
TTCTCAAGCCGCTTAAAAGTCTCACCTCGCTTGACCTGTCGAAAAATAAAATAAGCGACATTTCGCCGCTCAAAAATCTCACCTCGCTCAGAACTCTGCATCTTGACAACAACGAGATAAAGGACTTCTCGCCTCTGTATGAGCTGGACGGACTTTCAATGCTGACCATAAGCGGCATCGAGATCGGCCAGGCGCAGCTCAAGCAGCTCAAGGAAAAGCTGCCCGGCTGCATAATCTACAGCGACGACGCGAAGGAGGACGTGCTTGAAATAAAGCTCGGCGGCAAGACCTTCAAGAGCGACGTCACGGAGCTCAATCTGTCCGGCTGCAACGTGCGCGATATCTCCGCCCTGTCCGTCTGCACGAAGCTCAAAAAGCTCGACCTGTCGAATAACTCCATTTCGAGCATAAGCGCTCTCGTGGATATCCCGGGGCTCACGGAGCTCGACCTTTCGGACAATAAGATCACCGACATTTCGCCGCTCATGAGCGTGACGGCGCTTGAGTATCTCGACCTGTCGGGCAACAACGTGAAATCCGTTGCGGCGCTGCGCGAGCTTACGGGACTGCGCGAGCTCAACCTCAGCGGCAACCCGCTTTCCGGCATCTCCGCCGTTTCGAAGCTCGTTTCGATGAAAACGCTGTGGCTGGATAACGTCGGTCTCAAGGATACGGATCTTAGCAGCCTCTATTCGCTCAAGGCTCTCAAGCGCCTGAGCATAAAGGATAACGCAAACCTCAGCGAGTCCGCGGTGACGGCGCTGCAAAATAAGCTCACCGGCTGCACGATAAGCCACTCCGAGCTCAAGCGCAGCATCGAGCTCGGCGGCGAGAGATTCCTCTCCGACAGCGAGACCGTCGAGGCGAAGGGGCTTGACCTGAGCGATATTTCCGCCGTTTCGGGCTTCAGTGCCGTTAAGCACCTCGACCTGAGCGACAACAAGATATCCAATCTCTCGCCTCTTTCAAGCCTCAAAACTCTTGAGACGCTCGACCTGCGCAACAACAAGATATCCGACGTCACGGCGCTGTCGGGACTTACGAATCTCAAGCAGCTCTGGCTCGGCGGAAACGAGATCAGCGGCGATCAGATCGACGCGCTCAAGAAGGCACTGCCCAATTGCTATATAAGTGTTGAATAAAAAAATACGAACAATTATTAAATTTTAAAGCAAATTATACAAAAGCCTCTTTTATTTTACGCTCCCTTATGCTATACTGAGCTCAGCGGGAGAGATCCCGCAAAGCAGAAAGGAGCCGGCACTTATGAAATTCACTTTTACCGAAAAAAAGATGGGCGCCTCCGAAGCGCTGAGAGACTACACGGAGCGCAAGGTTGGCAAGCTGGACCGTTTCTTCAAAACCGAGAGCAGTGCGAACATCACGTTCAGCACCGAGCGCGGCAGATTCCTCGCAGAGATAACGGTTTCCAATAACGGCCTGTTCTACAGAGCAAGTGAGCTTACCAACGATATGTATGCCTCCGTCGATTCGGGTGTCGCAGCAATCGAGCGCCAGATCCGCAAGAACAAGACCCGCCTTGAGAAACGGCTCAGAGAGGGTGCGCTGGAGCATGAGGTCAGACCCGACTACGCTCCCGCGGCCGAGGAGGACGAGGACGAGGAGTTTAAGATCGTCCGCAGCAAGCGCTTCCCGATAAAGCCCATGTCCCCCGAGGAAGCAATTCTCCAAATGAACCTGCTTGAGCACGAATTCTTCGTGTTCCGCAACCAGCAGGAGGATGACGCCGTCTCAGTAGTCTATCGCCGCAAAAACGGCGGCTACGGTCTTATCAGCGACGACGCGGAATAATAAAAAAACAAATTAAACGCTGCCCCGTCTACGGACGGGGCAGTTTTGAGGATTTAAACATGAATTATACGGAAGTTACGATCGAATGCAAAAACACGGACGAGGTCTGCGATAAGCTGACCGCCATGGGCATAGACGGCTTTGTCATCGAGACCGAGGACGATTTCAAGGCATTTTTGGAGAATAACCGCCAGTATTGGGACTATGTTGACGAAAGCCTCGAGGAGAGCTACCGCGGCGTGTCGCGCGTTAAGTTCTACGTTGAGGATAACGACGAGGGCGCCGCGCTGCTCGGCAGAGTGGGTGAGCAGTTCAGGATAACGACCGCGCCCGTGTGCGACGCGGATTGGGAGAACAATTGGAAGCAGTACTACGAGCCGCTTGAGATCGGCGAGAGGCTTCTCGTCGTGCCGGAGTGGATAGACTGCTCCGAGGAGGGCAGAGTGCCGCTGCGCCTTGACCCCGGCCTTCTTTTCGGCACGGGCTCGCACGCGACAACGCGAATGTGCCTTGCCGCGCTTGAAAAATACGCCGGAGCGGGAGTGCGCGCACTCGACCTCGGCTGCGGCAGCGGTATCCTCGGCATCGGCGCACTGGTTCTCGGCAGCGAGCACTGCACCGCCTGTGACATTGACCCCAAGGCACCCGACACCGTCATGGAAAACGCCGCGCTCAACGGCATAGGCGGCGACAAAATGCAGGTCTACGCCGGCGATATAATAGGCGACGCGAAGCTGCGCAAACTCCTCGGCTCGGGCTACGACGTCGTCCTTGCAAACATCGTTTCCGACATCATAATCCCGCTTGCCCCCTTTGTGAGAGGCTTCATGGCGCCCGGCGGCGTGTTCATAACCTCCGGCATCATAGACGGCCGCGAGGACGAGGTCGCCGCAGCCCTGCGCGCCGCGGGGCTTGAGATCATCGCCCACCACCACGAGGAGGAGTGGCACTGCTTCGAGTGCAGATGAGGGCTTGAGCGCCGATAACGAAATACCTGAAAAAGACGTACCCGACCTTTGCCGTGTACGTCTTTTGCTTCTTCGGTGCGGCATTTCACAGTCCGGCTAAAAAGCGCACGGCGCGGCTTTTGACCTGCGCCCCCGCGCAAAGCTTAGGCGCGTTTTCCTTCGGCGCTTCGGGCTCGGGAACGGTGTCGTCCTGTGCCGTCACGCGCTGCCACACGCGCTCAAAATTCTCAAGATCCATTGCATTCACCCGTATATGATATGCGCGGTCTTGAAAAAGCGTGACGATTATGAGATAATATAAAAATATTGCTTGCGAGGTGTTAATTATGCCGAGATTTTTTGCTCTTGGAACCAATCTGCTCGGCGGCAGAGCGATAATACGCGGCCGCGATGCCGAGCACATAAAGGTTTTGCGCCTGCGTCCGGGCGAGGAAATGACGATCTGCGACGGTAAGGGCACGGACTACAAGTGCCGCCTTGTGCGCTCGGATAAGGACGAGGCGGAGGCGGAGATAGTCGAGGTCGTGCCGTGCGCGGCGGAGCCGAGCGTCGCGGTGCGCGTGCTGTGCGGGCTGCCCAAGGGTGACAAGACCGATTATATAATCCAAAAGTGCGTTGAGGCCGGCGCGTCGGAGATATATTTCTTCCGCTGCGACCGCGTCGTGCAGCGCACCGAGGGCGTTGCGAAAAAGCTTGAGCGCTGGAACAGAATAAGCGAGGAGGCCGCCAAGCAGTCGGGCAGGGGAGTTATCCCCGAGGTCAGCTGGCTTGACAGCTACGCCGAGGCGCTCGACGCCGCGAAAAAGACCGACGCCGCGTTTTTCATGTATGAAACGGGCGAACGCGAGAGCCTGCGCGAAGCGCTCACGGGCTCGGAAAAGCTCGGCTCGGCGGCAATAATAACGGGACCCGAGGGCGGCTTTGAGGCGTATGAGGCGGATATGGCGCGCAAGGTGGGGCTGCACATATGCTCCATGGGCGCGCGCATTTTGAGATGCGAGACCGCCCCCGTCGTCGCACTGACGGCACTAATGTACGAAAGCGGAAATCTTGAATGAAAAACAGAAAGAAAACTCTTTGCAAATACGTTGTGCCGACCATTCTCGGCAGCGTCAGCTATTTTCTGTTCACGATAGTTGACGGCATTTTCGTCGGTCACGGCGTCGGTACGGACGCACTTGGCGCGGTCAATATCGCGTTTCCGTTCGTCATGGTCGTGTGCGCGTCGTTTATGCTCACGACCATCGGCGGCGTCACCGTCACGGCAATAAGGCTCGGACGCGGCGACGAAAAGGGCGCGAACGATGCGCTCATGCACTCGCTGTCGGCAACGGGGCTCGTCGCGCTCGTGCTCACTGCCGTCGGCACGCTCATGACCCCGATGCTGTGCCGCCTGCTCGGCGCGAACGAGAGCTATTACAAGCACGTTTACGACTATCTGTTCTGGTATTCGGTGTTTATAATCCCCTCCGGCTTTGCGATGGCCATACAGGGCTTTTGCCGCAACGACGGCTCGCCCATACTCGTTTCGGCTGCCGTTATCATCGGCACGGTGTGCAACATTTTCGGCGACTGGCTGCTCATATTCCCGATGAAAATGGGGCTTGCGGGCGCGGCGATCGCAACGGGCGTGTCGCAGACGCTGACGCTTCTGATCGTGCTCATACATTTTGCGCTCGGCCGCGGCAAGCTCAGGATAAGCAGATTCAGACCGAGCAAGGCGCTGTACAAAAAAATATTCCTGCGCGGTCTGCCGGAGTTCATTTCGCAGCTCGCAACGCCGAGCTCAATCATTGCCATGAACTACGTTCTGCTTGCGAATATCGGCAACATCGGCGTCAACGCTTTTTCCATCATAGGCTATGTCGCGTCGTTTTCCGTCGCCATTTTCTTCGGCACCGCCGAGGGACTTCAGCCGCTTTTCGGGCGCTGCTACGGCGCGAAAAACGAGGGAGACCTGCGTTATTTCTTCCGCGCGGGGCTTATCATCAACTTTGTCGGCAGCATCGTGATCTATGCGGCGCTGCTGTTTGTCGGGCGTCCCGTGTGCCTCATGTTCGGCGCGGATGCGCAGACGCTCGAATTTACGGTGCAGAGTATGCCAAAATACGCATGGGGCTTCTCCGTCATGGCGCTCAACACCATCATTTCTGCCTATCTGTACTCGACCAAGCGCTCGGGGCAGGCGATAGTCATGAATGTGCTGCGCAGCTTCGTGTTTAACCTTGCGTGCATCATCCTTCTGCCGCAAGTTTTCGGCGCGCAGATAATATGGCACACCTTCGGCATCTACGAGGCGCTCGTTCTCGCCGCCGCGGTCGCGCTGCTGCGCTCGTCGGAGAAAAACGGCGTTGTGTTCAAATAACAAACAAAAAACTGACACCGAAAGCTTTTCGGTGTCAGTTTTTTAATATTCCGAGTGCGCAAAGGCATCGGACTGCCTAAATTTTTACCACTTATTTGAGACCTTTTCCGCGAAGCCGGGGAAGTCCTTTATCTCAATGACCTTGCCGTCGTCGAGCACCGCCTTGCCTGTGAAAAGACCGAAGACCTGATGCTGATCGCTCTTTATGACGCCGACGCTGGAGCAGGCGGCGCGGTCGAGCACGGGCTTAAAGTCCATCTCAAATCTGCCGTCGTCGGAGGTGAAGGTCCAGGGCTCAAGGAACGCCTTCTCGTCGCCGGGGATGTTGAAGTTGACCTGGCTTATCTTGTGCGCCTTTCCGTCGTAAAAGAGCATATTTTCGCTCGCGGCGGAGGTGTCGCCGAAGCCGTAGCCGATGTTCCAGCCGAAGCGCACTCCGTCCACGGCGCCGGAGGCGGAGCCCCAGTACCAAGTGTTTTTATACGTCCACACGCCGCGTCCCCAGTCGAGCACCGCGAAGCTATCCTCCGGGTCAAAGACGTAAGTCCTGCCGTCGTAGGTGACCTCACCGCGGGCACGCATGCAGTTTATCTTCTGGTTGTAGTAAAAATGTCCGGGCTTATCAAAGGGCGTGGCGATGACCATGCTCTCCTCCGGCTCGTCAAACAGCTCGACCTTTGCGTACAGTGAGCCTGCGGGGCCGAACTTTTTCATCTGCGCTATGAGAGTGCGCACGCCGGAGCCGTCGTTTTTAAAATAGATGCTGTAGTTTTTGCCGATGGCGGTCGTGTCGCCTGTTTTGCTCGTTTCGGGGAGCTTGCGCTTACCCAGCGGCATGAAGCACATGGGGCTCGTGGTTATCTCCCAGCCCTCCTCGAAGTTGAGCAGGCTTATTGAGTCAAGACCCATGTAGCCGTTGTCGTCGATGGTGAGCGCAAGGGCGAAGCGGCCGTTATTTATGAGGTAGTAGTCCCATTCCTTTATCCGCATGGGGCTTGCCTTGATGTCTGCGCGCCTGTATACAGGCAGCAGCTTTTTCGCGTAGCCGCGCTCGGTGAGCTCTCCGTTTTCGTCCAGAAGGGGTATTTCCCGGGTTATCTCGTGCTGATCCATTCTCCTACATCTCCTTTTTAAGCTTGCGTATATCGGTTCCTGCAAACGGGAGCTTTGTAAACTCGCCGTCTATCCTCGAGCATATCTGCGGGGTGTAGCGCCGCGCCATTTCGGCGTCGGTGAGGTTAGTGCTGATGATGGTCTTTCTGCCGTTGACAAGGCGGGTGTTTATGAGCGTGTACAGAGCGGAAATGCTTATCTGCGTGAGCATCTCCGTGCCGAGATCGTCGAGGATCATGAGCTCACAGTCGAGCATACGCTCGACCCTGACGGCGGCCTTTTCCGCAGCCTCGGGATCGCGCGAAAATTTCCTGAGCTCGAACGCCTCAAGCGCCGAGGCGGCCGTATCGTAGCACACCGAGTGCCCGTTTTCCGCGACCACGCGGGCGATGCAGGCGGAAAGGAAGGTCTTGCCCAGCCCCGTGCCGCCCTGAAACAGCAGATTCATCGAGCGCTCGGAAAAGCTGTGTGCATATTCTCGGCAGGTCTCGTAAACGATGCTCATGCCCACGCGCGCCTCGCCGTAAAGGCTGAGGTCAAAGTTCTCAAAGCACTCGTCGCTGGTCTTTAAAAGCGTGCTCAGCTCCGAGGTGAGGGCGCGGTTATACGCCTCGTGAAGACACGAGCACATTTTGCTTCCGATAAAGCCTGTGTCCTTACATTCCTTGCAATTGTAAATATCGTCGAGATAGTCGGCGGGGTAGCCGTATTCGCACAGCAATTCCGCCCTGCGCGCCTGAAGCGCAAGGCTTTCCTTCTCAAGCCGCGCGACGGCCTCGGCTATATCGCCCTGCCGCTTTATCGTCAGCCCCACGAGCTCGGACATCTGGCTGCGCAGACGCTCGTCAATGCGCCTTATTTCGGGGATGCGGGAATATATCCTGTCCTGCCTGACGAAATGCTCGGCGACGTTCCGCTCGTGCGTGCGGGCAAGCTGCTCTCTTGCCTTTGCGAGAATCTTTCCGTCCATTGCTTAACCGTTTTTAACCTTTTCGTAGATTGAGCGCAGCCGGTCGAGCTCATCGCCTGAAACGCTGCTGCGATGCTGATTTTCGGCCTTCGCCGGAGCGGGGGAGCGGCTGTCGCGCTCCCTGACGTCGGCTGCCGTGCGAATGCCCTTACTCTGCCATGAGAGCATTATCTTGTTCATGTATCCCCATTTGAGCGCACCCGTGTTCGTAACGGTGCGGTCGTAGGCGATGAGGATAGCCTCGTTATCAAAGCCCATGTCGAACCATGAGGTGATGTACTTGCGCTCGGTCGGAGTCAGCACTCTGCTGCCGATGCCCATCGCGAGCTTCAGTTCGCCCGCCCTTGAGCGCTTTTCCGCGGCCGCGCGGATGTATTCGTCGGCCTGCTCGATGGTGATTATCTCCTTGTTCGCCCATGAATAGGCTTCCTTTTCGATGCTGCGCATCGACGGAAGACGCCCCATGCCGTACTTTTCGCGGAAGACGTCGATGCAGTAGCTTATGAGCATGAATATGACGTCCGCGGGCAGGGAGAGATAGTCATAAATGCCGAAAAGCGTCTTCATATCCGCCGTTGAGAGCGTCCTGCCGAGCTTGCTCTGCGCCTGCGACACGACGGCCTGAAAGCCGCTGTCCTCCTTGGAGCGGCGGACGATATCCTCCGAGGTGTACTCGGGAAGCTCCTCCGGCGGAGGAAGCTTTTTTTCATTTTCCGGCTCTGATTGCACCGGCTTTGCACCGGCTGCGGGGATAAGGCGCATGAGCTTTTCGTAGGCGTCGAGCAGCACCTGCGGCAGCTCGCTTGTATACAGCGCCCCGCCGTGGTCATATTCGGCGCATAGACTGATCCATTTGCGGTTGTACCACGGGTTGAGCACTTCGCCCACATCCTTTTTGAGCCGCTTGTACGGCTCGCCTTCGAGATGGAATTCGCTTTTTGCCACGCGCTTGGCAAGCCGCTCCATCTCGGCGGGATTCGCGTCGATGTACCGGCGCAGCGCCGCCATCTGCTCCGGGGTTTTCTCCTTCGGAGCGAAGATCCATTCCAC
>USPI01000056.1 GCA_900556535.1 uncultured Eubacteriales bacterium
TGTGAATAATCATCGGCTCAAATTTTGACGCATTATGAACGGCAGGGTAAAATACATACAGATTCAAAGAAAACAGCGCTTTTGAAAGCAAAGAGAAGCGCCGTGTAAGCATTTTTCCCGATGACTTTTGAAGCGGGTTGAGGAGCCCGCCGCAAAAGCCGGGAATGTTATTATCGAAAAGAGAAAAAGGAGAAACACTATGAACAACAAAGCAGCCAAGGGCACATGGGCGGCCGCGTTTACGGTCGCATCCGTGTGGTTCGGTACCCACGTAGGCGGCGGCTTCGCCTCCGGTAACCAGGTCGTCAGCTATTTCGCACAGTACGGCTTATATGCAGCAATTTTCCCCATCATCGCAATGGGCATTCTCGCTCTTGTGATGTACACCGTTATGAAGTTTGCAAAGCTCAGCGGCTTTACCAACTACAAGGACACCTTCTCGGCTCTGTATCCGAAGCCGTGGATGGAGGTTTTCTTTGAGATCTTCTACATTGTAATTCTTCTCGCGGCAGTCGCGGCAGCAGTCGCCGGCGCAGGCGAGGTGCTTGCAAACTTTGTCGGCGCGGACTATTCCGTCGTCGGAACCAAGATTCTCTTTAACCTCATCATCGTCGCTGTCCTCATCGTTCTGAGCATCTTCGGCGTCAAGCTCGTCATCGCAGCTTCCACCGTTCTTTCCATCGCTATCCTCATCTCCACCGCAGCAGTCGTCATCGCCGGCGTCGCAGCCGACTTTGACGCCATCAGCGCAAAGCTCCTTGCCGAGAACGCTCTCGAGGCAGCAAACTACGTTTCCGACCCCGTCGACGCCGTCTGGCGCGGCATCATCGTTTACGCCGCATTCCAGTGCGTTTCCATCCCCGCAATGATCGCCGCAGGCGAGGGTCTCACCCTCAAGGGCATCAAGCGCGCAAACATCCTCGGCTGGCTCATGAACGGTCTTGCACTGGCTGCATCCGCAGGTATGCTCTCCCGCTGGTACCCGCTGCTCAAGGCTCTCCAGGACGGCGGCATTCAGGGCTTCACCACCGCAGCAAGCGGCATCCCCAACCAGTCCGTTCTCACCCTCGTCGGCATCAAGTGGCTCATGGCCATCTTCAGTGTGCTGCTGTTCTGCGCATTCGTTTCCACCAGCGTAACTCTGGTCTTCACCATGATCCAGCGCTTCCAGGGCTACTGCTTCCCCAAAGCAATTAAGAACGAGAAGGTCCGCGGCGTCATCGTCGGCGTCATCGTCATCGGCATCTGCTTTGCCATCTCCCTGCTGGGTCTGGGCAACATCATCAAGTATGCTTACGGCTACGACGGCTACTACGCGATCCTCGTTATCTTCCTGCCTGTCCTGATCTGGGGTCTCCCCAAGGTCAAGAAGCTCTCCGCAGCCAAGAAGGCAGAGCTCGAGTGATATAAAATAACCAAAACACCACCGGATATTCCGGTGGTGTTTGACCAAGGTGTTTTAAATGAAAATAGCCATGATAGGCTCCGGCGCAGCCGGCAGCATTTTTGCTTCATATTTAAATAAGGGCGGGGCTGAGCTTTGGCTCGTTGACCGCTACAAGGCGCACATGGACAAGGTCGCGCAGGACGGAATGACCTTCGTTACCCCCGACGGCGAGGAGCTCCTCAAGGGCTTCCACACGGCCTACTCCGCGGAGGACATCGGCGTGATGGACATGGTCATTCTCATGGTCAAGGCGACCCAGACCGACGGCATCATGCCCTCCGTCATGCCCTGCATAGGCAGCGCCACCGTCGTCGTTTCCCTGCAAAACGGCATCGGCAATGACGACATCCTCAAAAAATACGTCCCCGAGGATCGCATACTCTACGGCTTCGGCACGATAGGCACCGAGCTTCCCGAGCCGGGAAAATGCGTTTCCAAGCCCGAAAGCGGCGTTATCATGCGCTTCGGCGCGGTGAAAAACGACGCGGCGTCCGAAAAGGCCGGCAAGGAGCTCGAAAAGTGCTTCTGCGACGGCGGCTGCCTGACCGTTTTCGAGCCTGACATCCGCCCCTTCGTCTGGAAGAAGGCAATATCAAACAGCGGCTACAACACCCTTTCCGCACTCACCCGCCTCAAGGTCGGCCCCATGCTCGACACCGAAAGCGGCAGACAGCTCATAAAAAGCGTCTGGGCGGAGGGCTGTGCGGTCGCAAAGGCGCTCACGGGCGTTGACCTTTGGGACGAGATGCTTGAGGAGCTCGACCGTCTGCGCGAGGGCTTTGCAAAGTATTACCCCTCCATGGCGCAGGACGTTCTCATCCACCAGCGGCAGACCGAGGTCAGCCTCTTAAACGGCGCAATAGTGCGCTACGGCGAGCAGCTCGGCATTCCCACCCCCGTGAATGCAGCGCTCACTCTTATGATCCAGACCATCCAGCAAAGCTACGACAAGCAGTATTGCGGGAAATAAATCATCTACCATCATTATCTATAAAAGGAGATCACTAAAATGAAAATTGCAATGTACGGTTCCGGCGCAGCAGGCAGCGTTTTTGCTTCTTACCTGAAAAAGGGCGGCGCAGACATGATCCTCATCGACCGCTATGAGGCACACATGAAGAAGGTTGCCGAGGACGGCATGCTCTTCACCATCCACCAGGAAGAAAACGGTGCATACACCGATTACAACTACCAGCTCAAGGGTTTCCGCACCTACACCTCCTCCGCGGCAGCAGCCGAGGCAGAGGGCAAGGTCGATGTCATCATCTACATGACCAAGGCGACCCAGCTCGAGCAGGCAATTCAGGACTCCCTGCCCGTCGTAGGCGACACCACCGTAGCCGTTTCCCTCATTAACGGTCTCGGCAACGACGACAACCTCTTCAAGGTATTCCCCAAGGAGCGCTGCGTCATCGGCTCCGGCGTTCTCGGCACCGCACTGCCCGAGCCCGGTCACTGCGTTTCCACCCCTGCCGGCGGCGTTCAGATGAACTTCGGCGGCGCTGTCAGAAGTGAGCTCAACGACGCAGCCTGCGCCGAGATGCTCAAGTGCTACCGCGAGGGCGGCTGCGATGCTTACTGGCGCGACGGCGAGCCGGGCACCGACAACAACATCTACAAGTTCATCTGGAAAAAGGTCTGCGTCAACGCGACCGTCAACACCGTCTGCGCAGTCCTTCGTCTGAAGATCGCGGAGGTCGAGGCCGATCCTTGGGGCCAGCAGCTGTTCCACGGCGTCATCCGCGAGACCTGCGCCGTTGCTACCGCAAAGGGCGTTCCCATGGACGCTGACGAGTTCATCGCTCACGACCATGCCGACATCGTCACCAACATCGGCGACTACTACCCCTCCATGTGCCAGGACGCTCTGATCCATCAGCGTCAGACCGAGATCGACGTTCTTAACGGCAAGATCGCCGAGTACGGCAAGGAGCTGGGCATCCCCACCCCGACCTGCGATATCCTCACCAAGGTCGTTCACTGCATCCAGGATAACTACGCAAACCAGTACTTCCAGGACAAGGACGGCAACCCCTTCCACCTCGGCAAGTAAGTTAAACCGCAAATCAAACAGTAAAGCACCGCAGCTTCCGCTGCGGTGCTTTTTCAATACTTTCAATGCCTTGTTCAAATTTTATTCGACCTCGCCGACCCAGCCGATGCGGTCGAGCTCGCCGTCCTTATCCCAAAGGAAATCGACCTTGAGCTCCCTGCCCTGCCTGATGCGTTCGAGGTTTTCCATGTGCTTGGAGATTATGGGGAGCGTGACGAGACCGAGGATCGCTCCGCTGCGCCAATCGCCGCGCATGATGCCGTGATAGATGGGGTAAAATATCGCGCCGGAAATGGGCACGAGGCACAGATAGCGCGTCGCCATCAGCAGCAGCGACTCCAAAAACAGCGTCATAACAAAATCGTTCACGCTGAACGCAAGGATGACGCCGCCGAGACACGCGAGCCCCTTGCCGCCGCGAAAATGCATGAGCGCGGGGTACATATGTCCGAGTATGCACGCGGTGCCGGCAATTTCGCCCGCGTATTTGCTTGACTTCATGAGCCGCCGCGCAACACCCACGCTCGCAGCCGCCTTGCTGATGTCAAAGCACATGACGAAGGCGCCTGCCTTTTTGCCCTCAAGGATCATGAGGTTCGTTGCGCCCGCGTTGCCGGAGCCCTTTTTGCGTATGTCATAGCCCTTGCGCAGACCCAGGACGTAGGCGGGGTTCAAGTCGCCTATCACATAGCCGAGCGTCGCCGCAGCGATTGCCGCCGCTACTGCTTTCTTAATTTTCATTGCACTCCCCTCCGTTTATGAGCTCCAGAAGCTGCCGAGCGTCATCCGCGACCGCAGCTCCGAAGCCGTCGAGAAATTCGCGCGTTTTGAAGCCCCATGATACGAGCACGACGCGGCAGCCCGCGTTTTGCGCGGTGTGAAAATCCACGTCGGAGTCGCCGACGTACACGCAGCTTTCAATATCCCCGCCGAGAGAGCGCAGCGTCTCAAGCACCGCATCCGGCGCGGGCTTTTTGCGCACGTTTTCGCGCTCGCCCACGACGCTGTCAAACACATTGGGGAAATAGTGCGCGACGAGCGCCTTTGCCGGTGCGTCGGCCTTGTTTGACACGACGCCGAGAGCGCAGCCCTCACCCTTGAGCGCATGCAGAAGCTCCGCAATACCGGGATAGGGTGCGGTGGTGTCCATGCAGTGGGCGGAATAGTGCGTTTTAAAGCACTCAAAGCAGCGCTCAAGCGTCTCGGGCGCACAGTCGGACGGCACGGCGCGCTCTATGAGCTTTCTGATGCCGTTGCCGACGAAGCGGCGCACCTCGTCAATGCTGCGCTCAGGCAGTCCAACGCTGCGCAGGGCGTAATTTGTCGAATCGTGCAGATCGGAAAGCGTGTTAAGAAGCGTTCCGTCCAAATCAAATATAACGATCTTTTCATTCATGTTTTTGCTCCGTACTTATAGGTTTGCCGCACCGCCTCAAGACGCATTGCTTCAATGGCTAATTGCGATACAGCTGCGGTTTTGTCGGAATTATCGTCACCGTGTCGACGCAGTTAGCTTAACCGCCGATGTCCGCAGCGAAAGTGCCTCAATGGCTATTGCTGCATTGCCTTGAGGAATTTGGGGAGGACGCCGATGCCGTCGGTGCGGTGGGGCGGGAGCTGATAGATATCATGTCCGGGATAGTCGTTGCCCTCAATGAGCAGCGGACCGTTATCGGTCACGCACACGTCCCAGCCGACGATGCCGACCTGCGGCACGACCTGTCCCGCACGCTCGACAAGCGAAATGACCTCGTCCCAAAGCGGTATCTGAAAGCCCTTTATCGCCACGCCCGTCATCGGATGCTCGTCATACAGCCGCCCCGACTTATCCAGCGCGGGGTAGATGATTTTGCCGCAGTCCTCCTCGATGGGAACGACCATACCGCCGTTATTGAAATTATCGACGTACTTCCCGTTGCCGATGCGCAGATACGCCGCGACGACGCGCGTCGTTTTGCCGCGGGTGAAGCTTATGACGCGGCAGGTGTTTACCGAGCAGGGGTGCAGCGCCATGAGGTCGCGGTGCTGCGTGACGCACTCCTCAAGCAGGACGTGTCCCGCTCCGGCAAGATGCTCACGCAGGGGCACCTCGAGGGTGTTTATATCGAGCTTTTCGATGCCGCGTCCGCACTGTCCGTCAACGGGCTTCACCATGAAAACGGGGTGCTTGGCGGTGAACTCGTCTATCTCCTCATCGCTCGCAACTGAAAAATCGAGCCAGTCGCGGTGCAGAAACTCGGAGAAATTCTTCGCAAACCTGAGCTTATCCTCTATCTCGGGCATATACGCGGGGTCATTGTATTTTTTAATGAAGCTGTTATTCATGCCGCGGGTGAGGATGGTCTTTCGCTGTGCGCCGTTGAGGTCGTACATCTCGAAAAGCCAGTAATCCATGTAGCCCGCCTGATAGCGCAGTCCGCACCAAACCATGTCGAAAAATATGAAAATCTTGCTTTTTCCGGACTTTTCGTGCACCTCGTCGATCTTTCGGAACATCTGACGCCAGTTGAGTCCGGCTATACGCGCAAGCAGAAATTTGAGTTTGCCCATTGCCTGTCTCCTTAAATGATAATATAACATTATATAATTCCCCGCCGTTAAAATCAATCCCCCTTAACAGTCTCGGCGCGACGGGCAAAAAAATGCGTGGGATTTCGGGCGAAAGAGTGTATAATCAAATATACAGAACGAAGGGAGGCGGTACTGTGCAGGAGCGGGAAATGATAGACCTGCTGCTCGAAAAGGACGAGCGCGGCATGGCGGAGCTTATGCGGCAGTATGCGCCGCTTCTAAAATACATAATCGCGCCGATAGTTGCCGATGCGCATGAGCGCGAGGACTGCCTGAGCGAAATAAGCCTCATCATTTGGGATAAGATCGGGCTGTTCGACCCGGAAAAGGGCAGCCTCAGGGCGTATCTCACGGCGATCGCGCGAAACGCGGCGGTGAGCCACGCGAAAAGGCTCGGCAGAAGTGCGCACGAGGAGCTTCCGGAGGCAGAGCCGGCACGCGAGCCGGGGCCCGAGGAGCAGCTCATTTTAAACGAGCGGCGCGAGGCGCTGGCAAGGGCGCTGGGTCAGCTCACCGTTGCCGAGCGCAGCCTGTTTTACCGAAAATATTACTATATGCAGTCCACCGCCCAGATAGCGTCGGAGCTCGGCATGACCGAGCGCGCAGTCGAGGGGCGGCTGTACAGACTGAAAAAGCAGCTTCGCAAAGCGTTGGGAGGTGACGGCCTTGAGCGAACGTGAAAGAGCGCACATGAGCGACGAGGAGCTTGAAAAAATGCTCCGAAGCGAGCTTCCCGAGCTCCCGCCGCCGGATGAGATAGTTTCCGACGTGACCCCGTGGCGCAGGGCGTCCGACCGCGTCTTCGCGGGGCTTGCGCTGACGATGCTGACGCTGAATTTCCTCGGACTGAACTACATTCTCCCCGCGATCGGCATGGTGCTCATGCTGCTCGGACTGCGCACGCTGCGGAGGGAAAACGGCTGGTTTAAAGCCTGCTTCGTGCTCACGGTCGTGCGTGCGGTGCAGTTTTTCGCCGTGTGTATTCTCAACACGACACTGTATATGCAGGTTATTAACGACGGCGCCGGCGCGGTCTTAACGTGGCTGAGTGCGGCAATGGGACTTGCAAGCGCCGTGTGTCTGTGGCAGGCGCTGTCGGCGGTGCGCCGCAAGGCGGGTCTTGAGGACGGAGCCACGGCGGGCGGCGCGGTGGTCGCGTGGTACGTGTTCGTGCTTATCCTCGCAGCCGTGAAATACGAGGGCATCATCATCGCCGCCGCAATGATAATTTCGTATATCCTCATAATCCGCGGTCTCGTGAAGCTCTCGCGTGAGCTTGAGCAGACGGGCTACGCCATCGAGCCCTCCCCCACGCGAGTGAGCGACAAAACGCTCGTCATTGCCATCGCGCTCGCGCTTATCATCGGCGTCATATGCGGCTACACCTTCGGCACGAGCTACAAAATGGACTGGCAGAGCGTGAGCGAGGCTTCGCAGGAGCAGACGGAAATCAAATCGCACCTGCTTGAGCTCGGCTTCCCGCAGGACGTTCTCGACGACCTCTCAAGCGAGGATATTGCAAAGCTCGAGAGCGCCGAGCAGGTCGTATCCGAGCCGCCCGATGATATTTCCGTGCGCGGCGATAACGGTCCCGCGGTGACGCACGTTGCGGTGCGCCTGTCAGGAAACGAGCGCGAGCGATGGATCGTTATCCACCACTTCTGCTGGGACGGCAGCCGCAGCTTTAACGGCACCGAGTGTATTCAGCTCTGGCCGACCTACCGCGATATTCCCGAGGGCTGGTCAAGCGTCTGCGTGAGCGATGACGACAGCGCATTCGGGCGGGTTTTGTACACGAAGGACGGCACGGACTACGCCGCACCGTTTTGGTACCTCGGCGCGGAGAGCTATGTGCGCGACACGATGTTCTGGGGCAAGGAGCAAACGAACGACATTTTCGCCGCGTTTTCCGGTCCAAGGCACGCAGAGCGCCTGCGCGGCTACGTCGCATACGAAACGCTTTGCAGCGACCCTTCGTATATATTCAGCAGCTGGATGAACTATTTCCACCAGCAGACGCTGCTTCAGTACCCCGTGATGAGCGCGATGGAGTGCTGCAAAAACGGCAGCGCGTGGACGAGCGGCGGCGCATTCTCGCTGACGCAATACGCATTGCAGTTTTACCGCTATGACGACGGCAGCATAGAGCTCATTTCGTAA